>JBFHUP010000051.1:0-8465 GCA_041589975.1 Sulfurimonadaceae bacterium
TGCTATGCAAATCGAGATGGAAAAACCGATGAAGATCATGACAGGAGCCCCGATTCCTAATGGTTGTGAGGCTATTGTACCGATTGAAGATGTGATCGTTGATGGGAGCATGGTGACGTTTCCTGAAATAATCGATAAGAGCAAACATATTCGTTATCAAGGTGAAGATATTGCTGTGGGTGAGACCATTTTATGTGAAGGTCAAAAGATCTATGGTTATCATATCGCACTACTGGCTTCTCAGGGTATCAGTCATGTCAAGATCTATAAACGTCCCAAAGTGGCTGTTTTTGGTACAGGTGAAGAGCTTAAGATGCATTTTGAAGCGGTACAAGAGTATCAGATCTACAACTCCAATGCTCCAACCTTTTTAGCACGGGCTAAAGAGTTGGGTGCCGAAGTCAGTTTTATCGGTTCTGCTAAAGATAATTTGGAAGATATCAAAAGACATATTCAGTCCTCATTGGATGCAGACCTTATAGTGACTTCGGGGGGTGTGAGTGTCGGTGATGCGGACTTTACCCGAGAAGCTTTTGATGCATTTGGTATCAAGCGTCTTTTTGAAAAGATCAATATCAAACCGGGAAAACCGACCAGTTTAGGACAGATTGGCCAAAGCTGGGTGATCAATCTGCCTGGTAATCCTTTGGCTGCATTGGTTAACTTCGAGATTTTTGGCTCAAAGGTATTACACAAACTTAGTGGCAACAAGGCCTCGCATTTAGGTGTGTTACATGCTGTAGCCAAAGAAGATATCACCATTAGGCCAGGAAGGGTTACCGTGTTGCCTGGTTATTGGGATGGGCATGCTTTTAGTGCGACAAACAAACGCAGTCCCGGCATGATATCCCCTCTTATTAGATCCAATACCTTAGCGATTTTAGGAGAAGAAGTGCAGACGATCAAAGCAGGGGAAGCTATCAAACTGCTTAGTATGCACAGTGTGCATAGCTCTGTTTCATTTGAAAGTATGATCAACGGATAAAAGTAGCTTGAACGCAATAAAGATGTAGGAAGCACGATGGATAAACCGCAAAAGTCAGACTATAAAATTGAACTCAGTATCGGTATTAAAGAGTCCATATTAGAGTATTTTTCCCATGCCAGAAGTGCTGTAGCAGCCTTTAAAAACTACTCCCGTCGTCACAGAGAGATCGATTTTGTCAAGATGCGTAGGTTTCTTAACACGACGTATAAAACCATGACCGAGATCGACTCTGAATTTAATGGCGAGAAGTTGGCAAAACTTCACAAAAATGTTCAAGCTGTGGCTAAGATCTACGATGATTTTTTGCTCAAAAGCCGAGGGAGTGCCCACTCTTTTGAGACGATTTTTTTACAAAAACAGCAGGATTATACACGTTTTGAAACCTTGTTGACGCATAATGCGGATGAGATTTCCGTTTTAAGAGTGCAGGCGGAAGATCTGAAAAAAAAGGTGGCGGATGCGAAAGCTCAACTCAAAAAAATGCCTAAATTTATGAGTAGCTATAGTGAAAAAGAAGAGAATCTCAAGCGGATTAAACGTATTGAAAATACGGCTATTGTTCGTTTGGGTTATATTATTGAAGAGAATCTGATACTTTCGGAAATGATCAATGAATTTAGAGCGTTTTACGAAGATAAATTTATGGAAGTCTTTTTAAAGTACACCCAAGCACTTCAACCGGAATTGGTCTCGATTTTAAATGCTATGGCTTTTGAGTTTGATGTAGAGCTGTGGTTAAAAGCGAGCGAATCTGAACGTATCCAGAAACATTTTAAAAATGCCTATGCTGGGGATGTGATAAGCTCTAAGACCTATTTGACTTACTATTTAAAAAGTCTCGATCCTAATAAGCTCAGTGAAGAGCATAAAAATTTAAAAAAGTTGTTGGATTATCTCAATGAGATTACACCTATTTATTGTGTGTTGTATACGCCGCGGGAAAAGGATTTGGAACACTTCACATCAGCTTTGAGTGCCGATGATAACGGTATCGAGATACAAGGTTTTACCAATGCTAAAATAGCCTTGGAACAGGCATTTAAAACGCGAGTCAACATTTTAATCTTGGATCTTGAAGCAGAAAAAGAGATTTTAGGAAACTTTCTGGATCTGTACAATAAGAACACGCAACAGTTTAGTAATAAAGCTAAAGTAATTTTAATTACCAGTGAGATAGATGAGTATGGTATTAAAAGAGCAGAGGAGTTGGGGGCTGATTCCCTTATTGAACGAGATGTTGATGCTGTAGAGATTATTGATACGGTCTATGATTTGATCAAGATTGAAAAAAAAGTGTGACACAATGATTACACAATAGCACACTATAATAGTTGCCAAGGAGTATCTTATGAAAAGTGTATTACAAAAGTTATCCATGGCTATCTTACTTTTAGGTGTCTTGTCTACCGTACAAGCTAAAGAATCGGTAGCCTATTTTGCAGGTGGCTGTTTTTGGGGTGTAGAGTACTATTTGGAACAACAGCAGGGTGTTAAGTCGGTTGAGTCAGGTTTTATGGGCGGATTTAAGAAAGATCCCACTTATGAAGAGGTTGTCTATACCAAGACAGGCCATATTGAAACGGTCAAGGTCGTTTATGATACGAGTCAGATAAGTTTTGAATCCTTAACGAAGATCTTTTTTGAGATCCATGATTTTACGCAAGTAGGGGGTCAGGGTCCAGATATCGGGGAGCGTTATGAAAGTTATGTTTTTTATAATAACAAAGAAGAAAAAAAGATAGCTACAAGGCTTATTGATACATTGACAGACAAAGGGTATAAGGTTGCGACTCAGTTGAGACCTTCATCCAAGTTTTATAAGGCAGATTCTTATCATCAAGATTATTATGTTAAACATAAAAAACTTCCTTATTGCCACAGCTATAAAAAGATCTTTTAAAAAGGAGCGTTATGAGCAGTCAGACATTAAATGTAGATGATAGACTTTTAGGTTATATACTCGATACAGGGGTTCATGAAAGTGATATTATGAGACGTTTGCGTGAAGAGACACAAAGTTTGGAGATGGGTCGTATGCAGATTTCACCTGAACAGGGTGCTTTTATGTCTTTTATCGCTCAATTCATCGGTGCCAAGCGTTATGTTGAGATCGGCACCTTTACGGGCTACAGTATGTTGTCTGTTGCATCCGGTATGGCTGAAGGGTTTTTGGCTGTAGCTTGTGATGTTTCCAAAGAGTGGACGGATATTGCCAGGCGTTATTGGAAAGAAGCGGGCATTGTCAATCAGGTAGAGCTGAAGTTGGCTCCAGCTCTTAAGACTTTATCTACGCTAGAAAAGCAGAGTTTTGATCTTGCATTTATTGATGCAGATAAGGTCAATTATGATGCCTATTATGAAGCGTGCTTGGAACTTCTACATGATAAGGGATTGATACTGATTGATAACATCTTTTGGGGTGGCGATGTTGCCAATGAGCAGGTGACTGATCCTGATACGCAAGCTATTAGAGCCTTAAACAGCAAGATAATGCAAGATAAACGTGTCAAAGCAACGATGTTGACTATCGGTGACGGTTTGATGATGATACAAAAAGTATAAAAAAATAGTGAGCCAATCTTAAAGAAAAAAACCCTATAATGGCGTTATTACATTTTAGGACTATTTATGAGAATTATTTTATTAGGTGCTCCCGGTGCAGGAAAAGGGACACAAGCTCAATTTTTGACAAAAAAATATAACATCCCTCAGATCTCCACAGGCGATATGTTGCGTGCTGCGATTAAAGCAGGTACAGAACTTGGTAAACAAGCTAAAGCAGCTATGGATGCAGGGCAGTTGGTAACGGATGAGATTATTATCGGTCTGGTTAAAGACCGTATTGCCCAAGATGACTGTAAAAATGGTTATCTTTTAGATGGTTTCCCAAGAACACTGCCTCAAGCGGATGCCGTAACACAAGCAGGTATTGCTATTGATGTGGTTATTGAGATCGATGTTGCTGATGAAGTGATCGTAAAACGTATGTCAGGACGTCGTGCTCACTTGGCATCAGGAAGAACCTATCATATTGAATACAATCCTCCAAAAGTTGAAGGAAAAGATGATGAGACAGGTGAAGATCTGGTGCAACGTGATGATGATAAAGAAGAGGTCGTTAAAGAGCGTCTTAGTGTCTATCACGAACTTACACAACCGCTTATCGGGTATTATAAAGATCAAGCAACTAAAGTTGAAGCCTTAACCTATATTACGGTAGATGGTACAGCACATATCGATGAGGTCGAAGCAGCTATTGAGTCTCAATTATCCTAATTGTGATCAGTCATAAAAGCCGCGAAGCGTCACACCGATTTCAAATTGGTGGTCGATAATCTGGGCTTGCTCTCTTCTTTCATAACTCATAAAAAAGATTGAAAAAGAGTTCTCTTCTCTTTCTACTTTCACACCACTGTGATAACGCAATTTTCTACTGTAGCTTGGTTCTTGCAAAGCAGTCAGCGGGTAGGTTTTTTGATACTCAAAGCGTAATCCCCCGCGGTGAAACTCCTCATTGCCTTGAAGCTGGACAACCGCTTCATACACTTTAGGTTGGGATGTAGCCAACAGCCCATTTTCGGCCGGAGTGGTTGAGGGCTCTCTGTAGGTAAAACTCATATCTAAAAGCAGATAGGATAGCTCACCTATGGAAAGACCGGCACGATAAAAGAGGCGTTGATCCTCAACACTGCTCTCATCCCGTAACCACTGTGTACCTACAACGGCTCCCAGTGAGAGATTGGCAAGATATCTTAGACCAATTTGAGCACTTTTTTGTGTGGTATTGGAGTCGGTGAGCTCATACCCATAGGATACTCCCAGATCAAAATCGTCTAAAAGCGTGGTTGCCAGACCTAATTGAGCGGCTGAATACTCTTTGTCAACATCGGGTGTTGCATTGGCTGTAGGATCGTGCTGTACACCTTTAATGGTCTGAAAGGCATTAAAGTAAAGCACCACTTCATCAAAACGGCGGTAGGTTTTGAGTTCGGCATTATAGTGTTGTTCTTGCTGTATATTGATACGTTCAGCACCGCTCTCTTTTTCCTTGTGTAAAAAACTGAGATTAACCACAACATGGTTGTGAGCATCTTCGATATCTGTGATGACAGCAGGGTTACGATTATCAAACAGTTCCAGATTGACAAGTTTACCCATATCTGCAAACATAGATGTTATGCTTAAAAGTAGTAATAAAAAGAGTCTCATGATGCACCTCTTAATGAGAATCAATATGCCCCTGTTGATACTCTTGCAACGGAGCAGTATCGATAGAATAGTTACTGTTACTATCGGCTGTCGAGAGATTTTTTGAAGGATTGACTGCCATAGTATCAAGCAGCGTTACTATCAATGAAATTAACAGCAGCAGTGCTAAGATGGTTTTGAGTATACGGTTCTTTGGTGTAAGTATCACTTAAATTTCCACCCTAGTTTTTCAAAATGGGGTCGAATTTTATCTTTATGATCGCCTTGAAAAATAAGATAAAAGCCACCTTTTTCATCATCTTTTTCAACCGCTCCGCCACAGGCTAAGGACTTTTTGACCTTTTTGTGCAGCTCTTTGAGATCTCTTTCTCCATAAAAAAAGAGACCGACCAGAGTGACCGGTTTACCTTTGCGTTTTTCAAATCTGACATGGAGTTGATGTTGGTTTTGGAGTTTGATGATGGATGAAGCAGATGCTTTGTGTTTATTGTCACTGCTCCAGCCATCAGACAGGCTGGCCCCCATCTCAAAAAGGTTCTCTTTTTTGGTGCCCATTATCGATAGTCTAAAGCGTCTTGCAGTTCAGTGACACTGCTGGCAACCAAAAAACGCCCGTTGGCCATCTCGATTTTGGTCTTAAACTCTGTAAGATCTTCTTGTGTGTCTGAAAGGTTTAGCATTGATATGGTGTACCCTTCCAGATTATCAGCTTTTAAAGGAATACTTTTTTGGGTATTGCAGTAGATGATACTTTTTCTGCTTGCCATTTTCCTATCAAGATAGGCTTTGGCTTTTTCGAGTGTCGGTGATACTTTGGCTTCCAGCTTTGGGGAAATCGCTTCAATATAACTGAGTACTTTACGACGAAAATCACGTTTTTGGATATAGGCTTGTGATGCATCTAAAGAGAAGTCAATGGCTAGGATCTCAGATGGGGTATGAATGGCTAAACTGTCACCGGGACTTAGGTCATTGATGATATAGGCAAAGGTCTCTTGCAATTTTTCTTTATGTTTAAGCTCCTCTTGGGAGGGGTCTAAAAGCATATAGACACTTCGTACATTTGAAGAGGTGTCGGTACTGCACCCAAAAAAAAGAGTGGCCGCAAAGATCGCAAGTAACACAGATTTCATATTATCCCTTAATCACACGTTGTTTTAAAATAGAGCAACTTTCATGCAGTGAGGTTTCATCCCCTGAAAGCTTATCAATGACACTTTGTTCATTTTCATAACGTCTGTCATATAAAATGACATAAAGTTCATCACCTGAATCCAAAAAGTTCGTCTCACCAAACCCGGTATAGCGTGTCGCACCGATGCTGATCAGAAATCTTTTAGGCAAATCGACGCTTTGTAGATATTTTGAAATAGCTTCCAAGGGTCCGTGATCCTCTTGCATGGCAAATTTGTTTTCCATCCACTGCAGCAGTTTATCGTAAAAATAACTGTATCCTACGGCTTGGCTGTCTACGCCATAAGCAATAAGCCTGCCATCTCTTTTTATAAAACTTGCGATGTTGTAATGATCCAAAATGCCGCCACTGCTGAATTGATCAATGGCGATAAAATCTTGACTGACACCTTTGGTGTTAGCTCCCCAGTTTTTCTTTTCGGAGATTTTTTTAGCCCCTTTACGACGGATTGAGCAGTCGTTGTAGGCCGTAAAATGGGTAGGGGTCAAGGTTTTGACCTTGCCGTTTTCATAACTGACATCACAAAGCAGAGCCATCTCAGGCTCCATCTGGATGTTTTCACCCGCTTTGTCTACAATGGTATCAGTTGAGAGCGGAAAGGTTCCGATGAATCCCTCAAAGTTTTTAAGATAAAAAGGAAAGATGCCCTTAGGAGCATCCGCTTCATCCACTTCTACATTGATAAAATCTTCACTCTCACCCGCTTGTTCAAGGTGATTGGCAAAGTTACCAGCAATACCGAAACCGGCAAGCTCTTTAAGATCAATCATCAAATCGTTCTTGTGCATTAAGCTTCTTGGCTCTCTACGTACTCTTCGTAGCTTCCTTTGAAGTCGATGTAAGTTCCATCAGGTTTGATCTCAATGATACGGTTGGCAAAAACATCCAGTAACTCACGGTCATGAGAGACACAAATAACATTGTCAGGAAACGCTAAAAGAGCTTCACCCAGTGCGATAATAGCCTCCAGGTCAAGGTGGTTGGTCGGTTCATCCAGTACTAAAAAGTTACCCTCTTCAAGCATCATCTTAGAAAGCATCATACGGTGTTTTTCACCACCCGAGATATTGGTAACACCTTTTTCTTGTTGTTCACCATTAAAGAGCATACGACCCAAACAGTTTCTGATCTCTGCAATATCACGCTTAGGATCAAAAGAACGCAACCACTCATATAGGGTTCCGTCACCTTTGATCGTATCTGTTGTGTTTTGCGGGAAGTAGGATGGCTCAATCGTTGCACCCCATTTGACCGTTCCGCTGTTTGGTTTGATCTCTTCCATGATGGTTTTAATAAGTGTTGTTTTACCTACACCATTAGGACCGATAAGAGCGATCTTTTCGCCCGGTTCGATATGCAGGTTGATATCTTTTAAGACATGGTTGTCACCATAAGAGACATTAACGCCTTCAAGATCGAGTGCTTCATCCCCCATTTGGCGTTTGGCTTTAAAAAGAATGGATGGATCACGACGAGAACTTGGTTTGATATCTTCGATATTGAGTTTTTCAAGTTGCTTTTGACGGCTTGTTGCTTGTTTGGCTTTAGACGCATTGGCAGAGAAACGACGTACGAAGGCTTCGAGCTGCTCTTTCTCTTTAAGGGCTTTAGCTCGGTCTGCTTCCATTTGTTTTACAAGAACAGTTGATGCAATGTACCACTCATCATAGTTTCCAGTGAATTCACGGATCCTTTGGAAATCGACATCAAGGATATGTGTACATACAGCGTTTAGAAAGTGTCTATCGTGTGAAATAACGACGAGTGTTCCTTCATGACGCTGAAGCTCTTGTTCAAGCCATCCGATGGTTGCGATATCGAGGTTATTGGTAGGCTCATCCAAAAACAGAACATCCGGTTTTGGAAACAGTACCTGTGCCAGTAAGACTTTGAATTTATCGGAAGTGTCGAGCTCTGACATCAGGCCGCTGTGAAACTCTACAGGTATACCGATGTTTTCTAAGATTTTAGCGATGTGAACATCATACTCATAGGTAGGGTCCTCTTCAACACAAATCACTTCCAGTTCTGCCAGACGGTTATTGGTGGCTTCATCTTCGAAATCACCTTCCA
>JBFHUP010000052.1:0-8395 GCA_041589975.1 Sulfurimonadaceae bacterium
GCCACAAATGATTGGAGGAGCCAAAGCAAAACATTTCCTAGAAAAGCTTCAAGCGGTCACAAAAAAAGCAGGTCTTGATTAACAAGCTTACCATAGGCAAAGATATATTATAATTCCCTAAGCATTATCATTCGGAGTACACATCAATCTTATCGATATAGATTATGTCAATGTCAAAGATAAACAGCTCACCCAAGAGTTCTTATATGACAAAAACATTAAAAAATTCATTCTGGGCATCAATAAACTTACCCGAAGCATCCTAAAACATGTAGAAGTAGACGGTATTATCGATGACTTCACCCGCGTTCAACGCAGCCGAAAAAAAGAGGTTTATAAAATTGATGATGTCCCCAAAGATGCTTTAATCCTTACCGTAGCTACAGGCAGTCCTTTGGAGGTCAAAAAAGGCTTGGACGAGAGAGGTTTTCGCCACTTCAACTACCTCGCCTTTTACAAATACTCCTATCTTAAGCTTGTAGCCCCTCCTTTTATGTGTGACTTCAAAGAGGATTACCTGCACAACAAAGATCGCTACCTTACGACTTACAATCTTTTAGCCGACCACATCTCTCGACGTACTTTTGAAAAGCTTATCAACTTTAAAATCTCATTTGATTTTGATTTTATGCAGGGTTTTACGAACAATCATGCAGGCCAATATTTTGATCACAATATTCTGCCTGATATAAAAAATATACGCTTTGTAGATGGCGGTGGCTATGTTGGAGATACAGCTGCTGAAGTTATTAAAAACTATCCGGATTTTAAAAAAATCTATCTCATTGAGCCCATTAAACAACACCTTGATATTGCCAAGCGAGAATTAGCAGCCTTTAACACGATTGAATTTCTTAATATCGGGCTTTCTGATAAAAAAAGTTCTATGGATTTTAATGAAGAGAAATCATTTTCTACACTTGATGGTCAAGGTGATCTTACTGTTGATGTTGATACACTTGATCACATCATCAAAGAAGCTGTTGACTATATCAAGCTTGATATCGAAGGAGCCGAACAACAAGCCATCTTAGGAGCCAAGCAAACGATACAAAAATATCACCCCGTCATAGCCGTTTGTGTTTATCATAAGGCCGAGGATTGGTATAAAGTTCCTGAACTCATTCTCTCTATACAGCCACGATACAAAATCTATCTGCGTCACTACATGGAAGGGATCTTTGAAAGCGTTATGTACTTTATTCCCTATTAAAATCTTTTTATACTATAATTAGCAAAAAATAGAGGCTTTACATGATACCTTCAACACTTTTACAAAACAAAAAGATCCTTGTTGGTATCACAGGTAGCATCTCCGCCTACAAAAGCATCGAGATGATTCGTATGATGACCAAAGCAGGAGCCGAAGTCAGAGTACTCATGACAGAGGGTGCCAAACGTTTTATAACACCACTTACCCTTGAATCGCTCACAGGCAATCAAATCCTGGATGAGCATACAGAAAATTGGCATTCGGATCATAACCATATTGGTATTGGGAAATGGGCAGATGCCTTTATTATTGCACCTGTCACAGCCAACACCATAAACAAACTTGCGTGTGGCATTGCTGACAATCTGCTTACCCAAACGGTTTTAGCCTACGATAAAGAGAAGATCATTGCCCCTGCAGCCAATACCGTCATGTTTGATAACCCCATCACCCAAGCATCTCTTGAAAAGCTTACAAAACTTGGCTTTACGATCATAGCACCTCAGACCAAAGAGCTGGCGTGTCGGACTGAAGGCAACGGGGCTTTAGCAGAACCGACAGATCTTTTTTATGCTGTATGCCGCTGTTTACTCAACGACGCCTACTGGAAGGATCGTCACGTTGTCGTAAGCGGCGGCGGTACGGTTGAAAAAATTGATGATGTTCGCTATATTTCAAACTTCTCGTCAGGTAAGATGGCTTCAGCACTGGTTTTAGCACTATACTTTAAAGGGGCTGCGGTAAGTTTCATCTCCTCAGCCTACCCTGTGACACTGCCAAGCAGCATCGATAGCATCAAAGTACAAAGTGCCCATGAGATGCATGAGGCCTTAACAAAGTCACTGGCAGCGGCCACAGACAAGTGTGTCACAACCCCTTATCTCTTTATGGCAGCAGCCGTAGCCGACTACCACCCTCAAGATAGCAGTAAAGGAAAACTCAAAAAAGCAGCTTTGGGGGATGCATGGTCTATAGCTATGCAATCCAATATTGATATTTTACAAACGCTTGACAAAAAAGGGATAAAAGCGATTGGCTTTAAAGCCGAAATGGATGCCCAAAATGCTCATAAGCATGCATCACAAATGCTCATTAAGAAAAAGCTTGATGGGGTCTGTCTCAATATCCTTAATGACAAAAACAGTTTTGGAAGTGATCGCAACACCATTACCCTCATAAGCCATCAAGAGCCTGTCACTTTTGAAAACCAAGATAAGCTTAGCCTCTCACTCAACTTGCTTCAAGCCTTAGCCCAAGGATAAGCCATGAGGGTAACAGGGACAACAACGCAACCCCTACCCGCAGCACAAACAGCTTCACCCAAACTCATAACATCACTACTCGAACTCATCAGGCCAATCGGTGAGCATAAAGCTCTTGTTTTTATCAAAGGCATGGGGGAAGTTCCTTTATTTGTCAATCAACCCCTGGATGAACGCCAACTCTATCACGCTATCGTACAACACAGTAAAGAGGGATTGGTACTTAAAGAGCTTTTTAAACTTCCTGTAGAGCTTAAGCAGATCTTGTCACTGCAACCACTCATGCCCTTGGAACAATTTATCACCCAACTAAGCCAGGGAAAGTCACTTAAAAAAACCCTCTTTGAGGCCATCGCCTTACAACTGCTACAAGCATCTGACCCCCAGCAGGTCGAACAACAACTGCAACAAATCCTGCATCTTGTTTCGCATCAAGAGATCCCCATACCCTTAACTTTTCATGACACCCAAGGATATGTAAAATTTAAAAAAAGAGAAAAAAAATCTACGCAGCACAAACTCTCTTTTGAAGCCTATTTTCAAAAGCTTGGCATCATAACCGGCAGTGTTACTTTTTTTCAGCATAAAAAAGAGGCCCATCTTCAAGTCATCTCCGCACAAACCCAAGCACTTTTAGAGTCCCATGCTCATAGCTTATCCATGACATTAAACGTTACAATTGATAAAAAAATTAGCCTTTCGCCCACAACAGCACTACTCGATATTCAAGTCTAAAAAAGCCAAAAGATGGTAAAATCTACATTATTTAACGTAAAAGGTTTGGCTTGAATACTCCCAATCACATCGCAATTATTATGGATGGTAACGGTCGTTGGGCTAAGTCTCGAGGCCTGGCTCGCACGAAAGGGCACGAAAAGGGAGCTGAAACCATACGTGAGATTACAACCTATGCAGCCAAAGATAAAGAGATTCACTTTTTAACACTCTACGCCTTTAGCACTGAGAATTGGAAGCGGCCCAAACTTGAAGTTGACTTTCTGATGAAACTGCTTGAAAAATATCTTGACAATGAAAAAGAGACATTTATCCAAAACGATATCAAGTTTCAAGTCATAGGTGATCGCCAAGCCTTTTCCAAAAAGCTGCAAACAAAGTTGACAGAGCTTGAAGCGTCAACAAGCCACTGCCAAAGCCTTACGCACTCTTTGGCTCTAAATTATGGCAGTCGTGATGAACTGGTCAGAACGGTAAACAAACTCATCAGCAAAGGTGAAACAGTAAACGAACAAAGCATAACCGAGCATTTGGATCTGCCCACAGACATAGACTTGCTGATTCGTACCGGAGGAGACCACCGCATCTCTAATTTTCTGCTCTGGCAAGCTTCTTATGCCGAACTCTTTTTTACAGAAACCCTCTGGCCTGACTTCAATGAAGATGAACTGCACTCCATCATACATGCATTTAAATCCGTAGAACGCCGCTTCGGAGGTGTGATATAGGCTTTGAACACCTTATACTTATCACGCTTCTTGGTTTAGCGATAGGTTCCTTTATGAATGTAGTGATCTACCGCTTGCCTCTGGGCCATTCGATCTCTTTTCCGGCATCGCACTGCCCAAGCTGCAACACGCCCCTAAAAGTGTGGCACAATATTCCGCTTTTTTCATGGCTTTTTTTAAAAGGTCGCTGCCATTTTTGTAAAAGAGCCATTTCTGTACAATACCCTTTAGTCGAAATCCTATCCGCTCTTATCTTCATCACCGTATTTTATAAAATCGGGTGGAGAATCGAATCACTTTTTTTATCGCTTGTGTTTGTACTTTTGTTAGCTTTGTCACTGATTGACTGGCGATACAAAGCTGTACCTGACAGTCTAAATCTTCTCACACTCTTTTTTGCAATAGCTTTTTCTCCTATTTTAGGCTTTGTTGACGCCCTGCTATTTGCCGGAGCCTTTACGCTGCTACGCTTTTCGCTCTCCTACTATATCTTTAAAAAATTCACCTACCTAGAGACCAAAAGAAGACCCGCTGTGTGGCGTAAACATTATGATGTGTATCCATCCTTTGAAGCGATGGGTGAAGCAGATATCATGGTTGCGGCTACCATGGGTGCCATTTTAGGTATTGAAGTAGGTGTTTTTGCCATCTTTTTATCAGCTTTGCTTACGCTTCCAATAGCCTTGTTACGTATTAAAAGAGACAAGCAGACCCCATTTGTTCCTTTTTTATCTGCCGCACTTTTTATCTGCTTTCTCTTCTTTAGTGAAATCGAAATTTGGATAAGGTCACTGTATGTTTAAACTTAGAAACCACCTTTTAAAGACCTTCGCAGCACTCTTTTTTTCAATCTTTTTGCCATTATTTGCTGTTGCCTCTATTATCATCTTGGTAAAAATATCCCAAGTCACCTCTATTGTTCAGCTCTCTTTACTGGACATGTTTAAACTCTATTTTTTCATTCTACCCAATATGCTTTTTTTCACTATGCCTATTGCCTTTTTTATTGCAGGGGTGATGAGCATGCATAAGCTGGCTGCTGAAAATGAGATGGTCGTACTTTTTGCTTTAGGTATTACACCGACTAAAGTGACCATGATCGTGGCTAAAGTAGCTCTACTTCTGTCTGCTATTTTATTATTTACCTCAATCATGGTGGTACCGCATGCCAAGCAGCTTTACAGTAATTATATTAACTATAAAAAGTCCCATATTACGTTTAATATTACGGCAAGTAAGTTCGGTCAAGAGTTTGGTTCATGGCTGCTTTATATCGGTAAGGAGCATGAAGATAAAACCTACAGCGACATAACACTGTACAAACCTAACGAAAATGGCAAAGAGGTGCTTATCATAGCTGATGAAGCCAAAATCAGCAATGAAAACATGCAGCTGCAATTTAAACTGACTAATGGTAAAGCCTATCTTTACGGAGACAATGAGTTTAATCAGATTAATTATGATAAATTAACCATCAATGACACGTCCATCCTTTCCAAGCTTCGCTACACAAGCAGCTTTGAATATTGGAAAGGCATGAAAACAGCACGCGGTACAAGAGAGAAGTTCATCACGTCCATTATGTTTTCCCTCTTTCCTTTGCTGTCGTTGCCTCTCTTGCTTACTATTGGTATGGTCAACTCGCGTCATGAAAAAAGCCGAACCTATCTTAATATCTTTGTAACCATTGCTCTGTTTTTTGCTCTGTTCTCTATTTTAGGTACCATGATAAAAGTGTGGGCCATCCCGGTCAGTATCATGATCTGGCTGGCTGTATCTTTAACACTTTATAATAAGAAAATTCTCAAACGGTACTAAATGAGAGTCAAAATCACACTCGCGTACGACGGTTCGCGATACCAAGGGTTTCAGGTTCAAAGTCAAACACCCCATACTGTTGCCGGTGATTTATATCAGGCTCTGGCCTCTTTACACATTAAGGGCAAACTTACATCCAGTGGTCGTACTGATAAAAATGTACACGCAACCAATCAGGTCATCCATATAGATCTGCCTGATTTTTGGCAGGACACCGTCAAACTTAAAGAGCTTCTCAATCACAAACTTCCTCTTACAATTCGCATTAAATCAATTCAGCATGTTGACACAACTTTTCATGCCCGATTTTCACCCAAAAAACGAAGCTACCGATATCTTTTAAGCAGTGAAGCTATCAATCCCTTTTTAAGTTCTTACATCACTTACACTCCTACTATTAATCTCCCACTGATGCAAGAGGGTTTAGACCTTTTTGTAGGAGAACATGACTTTAAATACTTCCAAAAATCAGGTGGGGGCAACACGACAACAGTTCGCACCATCTATCATGCTAAAATCTATCCCCATAAAAACATTTTTGCTATTAACATCAAAGCAAACGGCTTTTTGAGAAGCCAGATTCGTATAATCGTTTCAGCCTTGCTACACTTGGCCGAAGGAAAGCTCACCATCAAAGAGCTCCAAGAGCAGATAAATGCCAAAAAACAGACCATCTTCACTTTGGCTCCCGCCTCAGGACTCTATCTCACGCATATCTACTACTAAAACTATGTTATAATCAATACGAGTTGTCAATACGAGGTCTTCATGATTCAACACAATCGTCTTAATTTTAACACTATGATCATCATTATCATACTGCCAATTTTGTTGACTTTTTCACTTATGGCCTGGTATCTTTACAACACTTTTTTGGAAAATAAAAAAAGTACACTGCAACAATATGCCCTCATGACATCCAAAATCATCTCCACGATTGCAAACCAGACACAAAGCAGATCAGGGTTAGACTACAAACTTTTTAATCAAGCTTTCCAAAATTTACAAACCACCTTCACACCCAATCACAAAGAAGATCTCTCTTTGGAATTTTTACTTGGTCAAAGAGTAGGCGACAAGATCATATTTCTAGCCTACTCCTTTGAAGAACCCAAACCCGTATTGTGGAATGACCACAAAGTAGCTGTACCCATGAGAAAAGCCCTTAGGGGAAGTTCGGGCACGATCATAGAAAACGACTATAAAAAAGAGCAAGTTTTTGCAGCCTATCACAATGTACCTGACACGCCATGGGGCTTAGTAATTCAGCAGCCATACTACCAGCATATAAGCTCATTTATCTACTCTGCACTTTTATATATCATTATCATGGTCTTATTGCTTTCATTTATATTCACCTACCTCTATCAATTGCAACAACGTGCCAACACCTACTTAAAACACAGCGAAAGCAGACTTTATGAAATCATTAGTACGATTGATCACTGGGTTTGGGAAGTTGATGCAAGAGGCATATTTACCTATGCAAGTTCACAGGTTGAAAATATTTTAGGTTATAAGCCTGAAGAGCTCATCGGGAAAACAGCCTTTGACATCATGCCTAAAGCTGAAGCACACAGGGTTGGTGTAATGTACCAAAAAGCTGTAGATGAGCATAAACCTTTAGTCAACATACTCAACATCAACCTCCACAAAAACGGTCATGAAGTCAAACTTTTAACCAATGGATCCATCTACTACGACACAGATGGCAAACTACTTGGTTATCGCGGTTTAAGCAAAGATATCACACAGGAGCTTGCTGATCAGGAAAAAATCAAAAACCAGGAAGAGTTTTTAATCGTACAATCGAGGTTGGCACAAATGGGTGAACTCATATCCATGATAGCACATCAATGGCGGCAACCACTATCGGCTATATCAAGTGTGATCAGTCTAATTCGACTCAAATCCGATATGCATACCCTTGATGAAAAGTTTCTGCAAAGCAAACTTTCTTCTATTCAGGAATTCACAAGCCACCTTTCTGAAACTATTGATGACTTTAGAGATTTCTACAAACCCTCAAAAGAGGCGATATCAACCACTGTCAATCAACCCATCCAAGATGCCATTAAGATTGTGTCTGAAACTTTAAAATCTGAAAACATTACCCTAACACAGGATTACCAAAGTAGCAAACAGTTCAATCTCTATGCCAATGAAATCATGCAAGTCATCTTAAACATCTTACAAAATGCCCAAGATAATTTTTTGGACAAAAAGATAACCGATGCCGAACTATCTATTCAAACTTATGATGAAGAGTTGCAAAGCATTATAAAAATATCTGACAATGGCGGCGGTATAGCCCCTGATATCCTCGATAAAGTATTTGATCCCTACTTCTCTACAAAAGATAGTAAAAACGGTACAGGCCTAGGCATGTATATGTCTAAACTCATCATTGAAGATCACCATAGCGGCAAATGACAAGCTTTCAATATTGACAAGGGAGCCACCTTTATGATTACACTGCCACACCAACAACCAAACGCAAAACAATGAAGCATCTTATTGCTCTGTTTACAATCATTCTGCTATCTTCATGTTCTATACCAAAAAAACGTTTAGAAGTCGACCATATGAAAAACAGCATGGCCATAGAGAGTATCTTAGAGAAGATAGAGTTTCTACAC
>JBFHUP010000053.1:0-8390 GCA_041589975.1 Sulfurimonadaceae bacterium
ATGGAAAGATAGTCTACAGTGCTGCCATTATCCATGATGAAATTGCTTTAGAATGTTTTTATCTCTATGAATATAATAATGAGATTGATGAAGCGTTTCGTATAAGTGATGCAGATGAACACAAATATGAGGATCGAGATATCAACTATTTTTTTCAGATTAATGATGGAGCCCCTTATATCGATGAGATTAACTATCTTTACTTGAGACAATCACGTCCTTATCGGTTTGAGGAGTGCTCTTATGATACATCTAATACGAGTTCGTTTATTTATGGAGAAAACAAACTTTTGCAAAGTAGCAGAACAAAAGAGTACCAAGTCATGGATTTTGCCGGGTATAAAGTAGAAAATGCATTTATGCGTTATTATGAATTTGATCAGAATAATGAAGTCACTTCCATACGTCGGGAGACTTCAACAGAGAATTATGTAGAGTATCCTTCTGCGTAGGATAAGCTACAAGTTCGACGCGATTTTTGGTTGAACTGATTGCCAACAAGAGCTTAGAGTTAAAGAACATTTGGCAGGTGTGTTCCTAAGAAGGATCACGTTTGAAGTAACACTAAGGAGTTTAGGATCCTTTTATGTAAAATTAAACAAAACTTAGATAGAATTCGCCATTAATTTAAATATAAATATCTTTCAAAGGAGAAAGAACTATGAAAAGAACTTATCAACCACATAGTACACCACGTAAAAGAACACACGGTTTTCGTAAACGTATGAGTACAGCTAACGGTCGTGCCGTACTTCGTCGCCGTCGTGCAAAAGGTCGTAAGAGATTATCTGTATAATCTAACTTGAATTCGGTAAAGAGCACCGCTCAATTTAACCGTATCTATAAAAAAGGACGCTACGCCCATACTTCGGGTTTTGTTCTTTATTATATGAAAGGCAGCGAAAACCTTTTAGGTGTGGTCGCATCTAAAAAGGTAGGCAATGCTGTCAAAAGAAATCGTGCCAAGCGATTACTAAGAGCTTCTTTGAGAGATCAAACAATTGATCTGGCTGTCGGAAGTTATGTCCTGGTAGCCAAGGCTGCCATTTTTGATCTCCCCTATGAGAATCTGCAAGAGGAACTTACAACTGCATTGAAAAAAGTCGGTGCTGTTGTCGCATCATGAAAAAACTGTTTATCAAACTGATTCAGATCTATCAGCGGTATATTACAGTTTTGAGTTTTGGTTCCTGCCGCTACTATCCCTCCTGTTCAGAATATACCAAACAACAGTTTGTCAAAAACAACTTTTTTATCGCCATTTTTCAATCGATATTGCGTATTTTACGCTGCAATCAGCTCTTTGCAGGCGGCATTGATTACCCAATTATCAGATGTGATAAGCTTTTCAGCGTGAATAAGTTAAATTACCGTAAAATAGAGATCGAATTTTGGTTTGTACCCAAAAATAAAAAGTACTGTTATGTAATAAAGAGTTTTAATAAAACTCCTAAATGATTTTATAATAAGGTTTTATCGAATGTTAGACAACATGAGTCCGCAAAAACGTATGATTTTAGCGACAGTTTTTTCTGTTCTGTTTTTTATTTTTTACGCTTTACTTTTCCCGCAGCCAAAAGCGGTTCAAAACACACAAGGTGCTACTCAGGCAGAGTCACAAGCTCCACAGCTTCAACAAACGGGTAATACCGTAACACAAACCGATGCAGCTCCTGCAACAAAAAATATCAAGTCTGTTTTGGTAAGCTTAAAAAATGAGAATTTTGAACTTCAGATCGATGCTTTAGGTCGTATTGTCAGTAAGAAGTTATTGGTTGAACGTTATATCGCAGAGGGAGAAAAATATGTTGAAGTGGTCAACACTTTAAAACGTCCGCTTCCGCTTGAGATACGTTTTAGTGAATCAGCTCTGAATAAAGAGGCTTTAAACACACCATACAGTGCCAATATCAGTGAAGCTGATGTTAAAGAGGGAACACCGGTTAAAGTTGTGTTGACTCAGAAACTCTCCTCAACTACGGTTACTAAGACCCTGACATTCTTTGCCAATGGTCACTATGATGTGACTGTTGACCTTAGTGCCGAAAAGAGTTATTTTTTGGCTCCTGGTGTTCGACCTAATGTTGATGCTGATGGTTTTACCGTTCACGGGGTACTTGTCGAAACTAACAATGATATCTTAGAGATCATCGAAGATGGCGAATATTCAGAACAAAAAGTGTATCGCAACTCTCGTTTAGCTTCAGCTTTTGACCGTTATTATGCAACGATGGTTTATTCTAAAAAAGATGACATGACGGTCGTCGTATCAGGATCTAATGATGGTGAAGATGATCCGATTCTTTTTGTTCAAGGCAAGCCAGATTTAGCTCTTAGCGGTTATATGGGTGCCAAAGAGTATAAAACTTTATATGCGGTTGATCCACTGTTAACAGATGCTTTAGAGTATGGATGGTTTACCTTTATCGCAGCTCCGATGTTCTGGCTGCTTCAGTGGTTTTATGATCTGGCAGGTAACTGGGGTGTGGCAATTATTTTAGTAACGATTCTGTCTCGTATCGTACTGTATCCTTTAAGTTACAAAGGTATGGTGTCGATGCAAAAGATTAAAGAGATTGCACCATTGGTTAAAGAGGTGCAAAAAAAGCATAAGGGTGATCCGCAAAAGATGAATGCGGCTACGATGGCACTGTATAAAAAACATGGTGCCAATCCACTGGGTGGTTGTTTGCCACTGCTTTTACAGATCCCGATTTTTTTCTCGATCTACCGCGTATTGCTCAACTCAATTGAGCTTAAAGGTGCTGATTTTATGCTGTGGTGGACAGACCTTTCTCAGATGGACCCGTACTTTGTATTACCGATCATCATGGGTGCAACGATGTATTATCAGCAAAGGATTACGCCGACAAACTTTACGGATCCGATGCAAGAGAAGATCTTTAAGTTTTTACCGATTATTTTTACGTTATTCTTCTTTACTTTCCCTGCAGGTCTTGTACTTTACTGGGCAGTAAACAATGTATTAACTATCGCTCAACAACTGATTGTAAATAAGAAATTTGCAAAAATGAAAGCTATAAAAAATGGAGCGTCGGAGAAAAAGTCGTGATCATTATTAAAGCAGATACTCTTGAACTTGCCATGAGCGAAGCCTCAGAGAAATTTGATTGTTCTGTGACCCAACTTCAGATCGAGGTTGTCGAGCACCCAAGATCGGGTGTATTGGGTTTTTTTAAAAAACAGGCAGTTATAGCTGCAGTTAAAAAAGATATCTCTGAGAGTGAAAAAGAGCAAACTGCTGCTGGAGAAGAAGAATCCAAGCAGGACGAAAAGGCTTCTGAACCAACACTTAAAGAGAATAGCCGTAAAAATAAAAAGATTACTAAAGATAAACCGAACGAAAAACAAAAGAGTACTCGGGAGCGTCAAAGCTTTTCATCACCACAGCATGATATGATCAATCCCTCACTGGTAACAGCACAAGATGATTATGAGGCGTATGATGAGAATGAGTATAAACGATCTCAATCCTCTTTGGAAGTCAGTCAATCCAAAGAGGATATCCAACGCCGAATTGCACAGCAAGAAGAGGAAGATGCTTCCATTAAGCGTATGACAAAAAGTGAAGGGTATAGCAAAAGTGCTGTAGTGGATGACTTTTTTCAAAACAGTTTAAGCATGGAAGAGATCGCCTTCGAGGTGGATCAAAATATCAACAGGCTTTTTGAAAAGAGTTGTTTTGATCTTCAAAAAGTTGCGGTTTCTGTTTATGATGACAATACTTTGCTTATAGAGTTTTCAGGTGAAGATGCTGCCCTGCTTATTGGTAAAGAGGGGTATCGCTATAAGGCACTCTCTTATATGCTGTTTAACTGGATCAATGCCAAGTATGGCGTACAGCTGCGTTTGGAGATCGCGGATTTTTTGAAAAACCAAGAGGAGATGGTCTATAAATATCTTCAATCGGTTAATGAACAGATCGAAAACAGCGGTCGGGCTCAGACAAAGATATTGGACGGTGTTTTAGTGCAGATTGCACTGAAAAAACTGCGTACGACCTTCCCTGATAAATATATCGCTATTCGTACCAATCGTGATGGTCTGAAATATATCATTATCAACTCCTTTAGAAACAACAATGGCTGATACCATTGCGGCTATTGCGACTGCACATGGTGTGGGGTCCATAGCCATTGTCAGACTCTCTGGCGATGACGCTTTACCAATCACTTCCAAAATTACCGGTGATAGCAATATAACACCACGATTTGCCCACTTAAAGACGCTCTATAACGAAGATCAAACGGTCATTGATGAAGCGATTGTACTCTTTTTTCAAGGCCCTAAAAGCTTTACGGGAGAAGATGTTGTTGAATTTCAGTGTCATGGCGGGGTTATTGTTGCTTCTATGCTGTTAGATGCTTTGATTAAAGCGGGAGCAAACTTAGCCACACCGGGAGAATTTTCCAAAAGAGCTTTTTTAAATGGACGTATTGATCTTACTCAAGCTGAAGCGATAGCCAATCTTATCGATGCCAAAAGTGAAGATGCAGCTAAGATTTTGGCCAAACAGATGAAAGGGGATCTGAGAAACTTTATCGAATCGGTTCGGGATAAACTGCTTGAACTCATTGCCTATTCTGAAGTGACAATTGATTATGCGGAAGAGGATCTGCCTCAAGATATGATTGATCAGATGCGTGACAAACTTGAAGCCATAGCGGCAACCTTGCAAAAAAGTGTCCATGCTTCCAAGCAAAGGATGGTATTGATCGATGGATTTAAAGTCGCCATCATCGGCCGTCCCAATGTCGGGAAAAGTTCTCTTTTAAATGCTTTGTTGCATTATGATAGAGCGATTGTCAGTGATATCGCAGGAACGACCCGTGATACGATTGAAGAGAGTATCAAAATAGGAACCCACCTCATACGAATGATCGATACGGCAGGGATTCGAAATGCCAGTGATACCATTGAACGTATCGGTATTGAAAAGTCTTTAGAAGCTGTAGAGGATGCTGATATCATCATCGCACTTTTTGATGGTTCCCAAGAGCTGACAGATGAAGATGCTCAGATTATTAAAATATTGGAAGATCATGAGGATAAAAAGCATCTTGTCGTGCTCAACAAGTCAGATCTGGGGCAGCTTGTTAAAGAGGGCGACCTTAGCGGTTTTAACCTTTTACGGCTTAGCTGCAAAGAGGATACCCAATCTCTCATTGATGCCTTAACACAGCTTATGGATGAGGATAATCATACCCATGATAATACTTTAATTTCCAAACGACAGATTCAAGCTGTCGAAGAGGCTATCAGCGAAATCAACAGTGCCATTGACCCGCTGGAGATGAACGAGCTTGAGATCTTCTCATTTCATCTTAATGCGGCTATAGCTAAAGTGGCTTCCATTACCAGACCGATGGAGTATGATGAAGTACTTGATAAGATGTTTGGTAACTTCTGTCTGGGAAAATAGATGAAATATATCTCTATGGATCTGGGCCTAAAACGTATAGGTATGGCTTATTCACCTGATGGTAGCATTGTCACGCCCCTTCCTGCAATCATAAGAAAGAATCGTAATCAGGCTTCTGCGGAAGTCAAAGCAATGCTTGATGCGTGGCAAGCGGATATTTTTGTCATCGGTATTCCTATGAGCGACCCCGATACGCAAGCAGAGATGCGTCGTCGTGTGGAACACTTTTTAAACCTTGTTAAATTTGAGGGAGCAGTTTGTTTTGAAGATGAAGATGAGAGCTCTCTTGAAGCAGAAGCGATGATGAAAGGTGAGATTCGGCATAAAAAAGATGGTCGAATCGATTCTTTGGCTGCCAAAATCATCCTCGAACGCTACCTCGCCTCTAAAAACAAGTAAAATAGTTATAATTATAAAAATAGTTCGTATAATTGCTATATTTGTGATTTTATATATAAGCATTTTAGTTGTAAATGTTGACTCTTTTGTAAAAATCCGTTACTATGTCACTAATATTTATAAGGAATCCTTATGGCAAGAGTTTGTCCCGTAGCTTTTAGAAAGATTGATGGAACGGTATCACGCTTAAACGCTTTGAGTGTTACTACAACCTTAGTGCTTTTTTTATTAACCCACCATGTTGCTTGGCTTTATCTTTTAGGTGCTGATTTTATTATTCGTGTCTATGGCAAGAAAAAATATAGTCCCTTCTTTAATATCTCGACATTTATAAAAAAGATGATGCAGATGAAGAGTGAAATGGTGGATGCGGGTGCTAAACGTGTGGCAGCACAAATGGGTATTTTCTTTGTCTTTTTACTGCTTGTGACAACCCATTTACAGTGGTTTGTGGCTGCCGATATTGTGGCTGTGATCTTTATCAGTTGTACCTGTTTAGAGTTCTTTTTCGGTTACTGTATCGGTTGTGAGATCTATTTTATCGTTCAAAAGTTTTTATAATGCAGGGTATCTCATCCAAAGGGATGTATGCACTCTCTGCGATGCATATATTGTTGCATGCACCTCATATGAAGTCGATGCAGGTCAAAGAGATCGCTTCAATGATAGATGTCTCACCTGCTTATTTAGAGCAGATTCTAGTTAAACTTAAATCCGCAGGGATACTTAAAAGTTTTCGAGGGGCAGGCGGTGGTTTTGCTTTTGCCAAAGAGATCAACGATATTCATGTGGTGGATATTTTAAAAGCTGTTGAAAAAGATCCTTTTTTGGCCAAGAGTTACGGCAATGAGACGGCGATTATTAAATCGTTTTGGGCTGATATGCAAGAGAAAATGGAAGAACTTTTCCGTGTCAAACTTATCGACCTGGATCAAGCCTATCTGCCGCTTATGTACGAGATTTAATCCTTTTTCATGATACTTTATATTCATGGTCTTGGCTCCGGCAGTGAGTGTTCCAAATGCCTGTTACTTCAAAAATATACATCAAAAGCTCTGATACCGACACTGGATCTTCTTGACGTTTCTCAAACGCTTAGCGAACTTGAAACGGTCATGCATCATAAAATCGATATTATTGTGGGGGCTTCATTTGGAGGGTTTTATGCCCAATATTTTGCGAAGAAGTATCGCAAGGCCGTCGTACTTATTAATCCTGTCAATGAGCCTTTAAAGCTGATGCAGGCTGTGGATTTGGCAGATCATGACAGTGCACAACTGATGACCAAGCTTACAAGGATGTCAAACTTTATGCATACGCATGCATATTCTGCTGATGTAGAAGTGCTTATAGGGCTGTATGATGATGTGATTGTCCCTATCGATCAGCACATATTCTTTAGCCGGTTTTCATGTAAATATTATGCTGACGACCACCGTCTTTTAGAAGGTTTCGGTTCCTATTTAAAGCAAAGCGGCACGCTTTTAAGTAAATATCTTTAAAATTGAGATAGGTTTAAGTTTTAAAGATAACTTTTATAGTATCATGTAATTAAGTATGACTTTACGGTTAAAAGGAAATAATCATGAAAGTTGATGTTGCAGAAATTGCTTCTATTTTGGGAATCCCTGAAAAACATATTCCTATGCTGGTTAATGCTTTTTTAGAAGAGGCCGGTGCGATATTTGATGACCTGTTTGCCACTATTGATGCTAAAGAGTATGAAAAGGTTGCTCTGCATTCGCACTCCATTAAAGGCTCTGCCGCGAATTTACGTTTCAATGAGATTTCTGAACTGGCTAAAAGTATGGAGTTTGCCGCTAAAGAAAGTGATGCCTCTTTTGATTATCAAACAACAGCGACACAGCTTAAAAGCCTGGTTGATAGTATCGAACTCTAAAGGGAGTGTGAGGCACTCCTACTTTCTACTGTTTTGTTTTATGGTTCTGTCTATCTCAACAAAGGCAGCTATAACAGAAGTTTCGTGGTAATATATATCATGTTTTTTACAAAAATCTTGGGTGATTTTTACCGCTTTTAAAAGATTAAATCTTGGTGCTTTGGGATAGAGATGATGCTCGATCTGCGTATCAAGTCCCCCAAAAAACCAGTGAACAAAGATATTGGACTTGAGGTTTCGACTGGTAGAGACCTGCAATTCCAACCATGAAAGTTTTTGGTACTCCTCTTCGCTCACGACAGGACATCCCAGATGATTGGTAATAAACCCTAAAGATAACCACACACCCAATGTGACATAAAGTGTGAAAAACACTATGAGTGCATCCATCGTCGGCAGTAGATAAAAGAGTGATCCATAAAACAGAGGTATATGCAGGGCGAAAAGTAGCAGTTCGTCATATTTACGGTTGACCATCATGTATTTCAGAGATTGAGCAACAAAGGCCGGATACATAAACATCAGAGCTGTCCAAAAAATGAGGTGTGGAAAACGGGCAACTAAACGATTATTACCTTGTTGATCCATAAAGATACCGTTCAGTGCAGTGATATCAGGATCTTTGGTCGTACAGTTGGTATAGGTATG
>JBFHUP010000054.1:0-8382 GCA_041589975.1 Sulfurimonadaceae bacterium
CATTATTTAAGCTCATTGGCATAACTCTCAGTAGACTTTCTAAATGTATGTCACATTAGAACTGTTTTCCCTTGCATGTATTCACATTCTAAGGAGAATGTCATGAACCCAAACCTTTGGTTAACACCCTCACAACTTGAACAAGAACTTGAAATCTCTAAAAGTACTCAGGCTAAGTATAGAATGGATCATAAAATTCCATTTTCGAAAATTGGAGGATTCGTATTTTACAACCGCGAAGAAATTTATAATTGGTTGGCTGATCATAAAATAGTTTGAAAGTGGTCACCCAAATGGTCACCCAAAGAAATCTTAAGCCTAAAATAGCAAAAGAAAAATCTATAAAACATCGAATTTTAGGGGTTTATGAGTGGTGGGTCCTGAGAGACTCGAACTCTCGACCACACCGTTATGAGCGGTGTGCTCTAACCAACTGAGCTAAGGACCCTTCTTAGAAAGACCGCAATTATATCTGCTCTAAATTCAGAAATAGCTTAAACCCTACTCTATCGTACGGTTCTTGATCTCGTACATGAAGTCAAATCTAAAAGCAAGCAGGTTTTGCAAGATCCCAAAAAGGATCATAAAGATAACAAAACTGGTCCCACCGTAGGAGAACATCGGAAGTGGGACCCCTACGACAGGGGCCAGACCTATCGTCATAGCGATGTTGACACTCATGTAGATAAACATCAGAAAAGATAGGCCCAGACTCATAACCTGTATGAAATAGTCATCTTTGAGATAGGTGTGCAGAGAAAAGAGATGCAGTATGAGTGCGATATAGATGGCAAAAAGCATCAAAACACCCACAAATCCAAAACGCTCGACATAATAAGCAAAGATAAAATCCGATGAAGCAATCGGCAAGAATTTCATCTGCGTTTGAGTCGCTTCATCTTTAGGCTTACCCGTAAGACCGCCGCTACCTACAGCAATGATGGATTGCTGGACGTGGTAACTTGGCTTTTCAGAAACGAAGTCTAAGATACGCTGTTTTTGATAATCTTCCAGAAGTGTATAACCAACCGTCGGGGCAAAAACTCCGATAAAGATAAATAAAAAGGCCCAGATCTTCCAGTGGACGCCCATAATAAAAAGGATTCCATATCCTAAAAGCAATAGTACCGTTGCCGTACCTAGATCTGGTTCTTTAGCGATAAGGATAAATGGCAGAATAATAAAAAAGCTTAGTTTGGCAAAGGATTGGATACCGTAACCGTCACGTGGCGGCGGCATACGTGAGATCAAATAAGCCATCATCAAAATAAAGGCTGGTTTGATGATCTCTGAGGGCTGAATGGTAAAGGACGTAAACGGGATCTCAATCCATCTCTGGGCTCCCAGCTTTTTTACCCCGATGAATTCAACAAGAACCAGCAAGACGATACTAAACCAATAAAAAATGGGAACCATCCAGATAAATTTACGAATGGGCAGAAAGAAAAAGAGAAAAAAGGCTCCAATACCAACACCGACATAGATCAGGTGTTTTTGTGAAAGCACGGGATGAATCTCAGCGATAAGGATCCCTGAAAGCACCACAATAGGTATCACAAGGGCAAGAATGATAAAATCGATATGTGCTAAAATACGGCGATCTATGTTAAGCAATTCTCTACCCTCAGCTTTGTTTGATAAAATTATACCAAACCTTCACGCCGGATAAAGGAAACACCTTATGAACTTACAATCTTTCACAGTAGAACAGGCTGACAGGCTTGATAGTTTTTTAAGTATTAAACTTGACACTTCCCGAAATCAAGTAGCCCAACTGATTAAAAAATCGTGCGTCTTGGTCAATGACAAAGAGACGACCAAACCGGGCCTGAAACTTAAACCCCAGGACACTATCACGATACATTTCCCTGAGATGGAAAAAAGTGAGGCTTTAGAGGTGGCGTTTGATGTGGATGTGCTTTATGAAGATGATCATATCCTCGTCATCAATAAGCCCAGCGGTGTGACGGTGCATCCGGCACCCAGTGTTAAAGAAGCGACTCTGGTGGAGTGGTTGAAAAAACGGGGGATCTCACTCTCTACTATCTCGGGTGAAGAGCGTCACGGGATTGTCCACCGACTTGATAAGGGCACCAGCGGAGCCATGGTCATTGCCAAAAGTAATGAGGCCCATGAGAAACTTGCCATTCAGTTGGTTGACCGAAGTATGGGACGCTACTATCTGGCACTGATTGATCAAGGACTCAAAGATAATCTTATCGTTGATAAGGCGATCACCAGAAACGCTCAAAACCGTCTTAAGATGGCCACCTCTACAAATGACAAAGCCAAATCTGCCAAGACCGCTTTTGCCAAACTCAAAATGACTCAAAATGAGGCCTATGAACTGATCGCCTGTAAACTTTTTTCGGGACGGACCCATCAGATTAGAGTACACCTGGAGTCGATCTCACGGCGTATCATGGGGGACCATTTATACGGATTTAAGAGCAAAAAAGATATAATCGATCGAATTTTTTTGCACGCCTACATCCTCTATCTCAACCATCCTGTCACAGGCGAAAAGATGGAGTTTGTAGCACCCTTACCGAAAGATTTACAAAAGGTTTTAGATGACATTTTTACCGAAGATGAGAACCAAGAGCTTGCCAATGAAATCCTTAAAGCCGATGCTATTAAGTCTGCTTTTACTGACATGGATGAGTGGCTGTTCTACACAAACCACTCCGACACGCCATACGCCTAAAATCAACGAAAACATCCCAGCTATTCCCGCTTTACGTTGGATCGGTGACATTACTGCTATCGCTTTAGAGTGGGATCCAAACTATGATCCGGCTATTGCTGGCTACTATGTCTATCGACGCCTGAAAGAGGAAAAAGAGGATACCTTTAAACGTGTTGCTAGAATCCCTGACCGTTTCACCTCTCACTTTATCGATCTACATCTGCCTTCTGAGACCAAATACCTTTATCAAGTCTCAGCTTATGATCATGCAGGATCAGAATCACTTCCTAGCAAACCGGCATCAACCATCACCCGACCTACACTAAAATCTGTTGCCTATTTTGACTCTGTAAGCAAACTCCCACGTAAAGCTAAACTGATCTGGAGACCGCATACCAACGGTCGCGTCAACGGCTACATCGTAGAACGAAAGACACCGGCCGAAAAAGAGTGGGAGGAGCTCGCTCGTCTGGAACACCGTCTCTCTGCGGAGTATATCGATACCAACCTAGATGACAATCAAGTCTATCTCTACCGCCTCAGATCGGTTACTTTTGATAAGATCCAATCCACACCAAGCGATATCGTAAAAATATTGACCAAAGCTCTGCCCGTTCCGGTTACAGGTATCACTATCACAAAAGATCTGCCGACTACGATTCAATTGACTTGGGATAAGCACCCACAAAGTGATATCAAAGAGTACATCATCTACCGTACTGACTCACCTACAGGGAGCTTTGAACCTTTTGCCCGTGTAAAAACACCGGGATTTATCAACAAAATCGATGGGTATGGCAAAAACTTTTACTACAAGATCTCGGCAACCGACTTTGACGGATTGGAATCTCCGCTTTCCAAGATCTATCATGGACAAAATCTCTCCCGTCCCGCTAAAGTATCTCTGCGTGAAAAGTCGATCAAAGATGGTATTGTGACACTTAAGTGGGTCAAAAGCGATGACCGAACACTAAGTTACAAAGTGAGCAAAAAAGAGAACCTCGGATGGTTTAAGACCAAATCTAGTGATACCAACACCACAGAGACAACCTACACCACGTCGCAAGAACCTAATGTCCCTGTCATATATAAAATCTTTGCGGTAGATAAACATGGTATCGAATCAGAAGCTGTTCAGACTGAAGAGCTGGTCTACGAAAAGGTTGTGCAGTAGATGCCTCACTATCATGTAGCCGATTATACCGAACCTGCGTTTCCCGTTACCGTTGACGGTGTGACCTTTCACAAGATCTATAAAAACAGTCATGAGTCACCGGACTGGATCGTGGATACAACACTCGAAGATAAAGATTTCTTCATCTGGATCAAACCTCACAATGACGGCTATCTTTTCAAGGCTGAAAAAGCAACAAGACCCTCACCAAACTACTTTTTACAGCAGGCCCTCAAATCGTTTGTCAAAGCCTCAAATGCTACGGTCAAAAGCTCTAATATTCCTGATTTTTTAAAAAAAGAGCATTTGCATGATACTGACTCCTGTCTGAAAAATATCGACTATTTTGCCACGCACTTCCCTAAAGATAAAACGGTCTCTATCGAAGTAGGCTTTGGCAGTGGAAGACACCTGATCCATCAAGCTCTGGCTCAGCCTGATGTACTTTTTATCGGTATTGAGATTCATAAACCCTCAATCGAACAGGTGATCAAACAGATCGCCATTCAAAAGATCGATAATCTACTGCTGCTTGATTATGATGCCCGTATCTTTTTAGAGTTTGTTCCCTCTAACTCTGTCAAACAGATCTTTGTCCACTTCCCTGTACCATGGGACAAAAAACCAACCCGCCGTGTCATCTCAGAAACCTTTATCAAAGAGTCTGTGCGTGTGCTCAAAGAGAACGGGACACTGGAACTTCGTACCGACAGTGAAAACTATTTTGCCTACTCTTTAGAAACCTTTTTGGCGGCTAATATCTTGGATATGCGGGTCAAAAAGAACTTTGATGCAGCTATCACCAGTAAATATGAGGACCGCTGGCGTCGTCAAGAAAAAAACATCTACGACATCATCATGCAAGGCGGAGAGATCAGCGAACCGCTTGGCGAGCTTGAAACATTTGCCTTTGGTCATCTCACAGTAGATCACCAAGCCCTTCAAGCCAAAATGGGATCGACCATCAAAAAAAGCAACGGTTTTATCCACTATGAGAGGCTTTACTTCAATACCCAGACAGATTATCTTATTCGTCTTTCCCTGGGGAGTTTTGAACGTCCGGAACATCTTTATCTCAAAATAGCCGATAATAGTGTCAGTTATTTTCCAAATGCTCCCGTGGCATCTCAATCTAATGTCGCTATGCATTTCGAACTTATCAAACACATCACTAGGGTAGCCGATGGATAAAGTTATATCAGCACAAGATCTGACGCTTTCCTATACCAATGAAGAGACGATTATCAATCGGGCCAATTTTGATATCAAACCGGGCGAGTTTGTCTTTTTAACAGGAGCCAGCGGTAGCGGAAAATCCACCATATTAAAGTCACTTTACGGAGAGCTTCCCGTAGATGGCGGACAGCTTTATGTCGCTGGTGTATCCATGCCCCATATCAAACAAAAAAAACTCAACTTTTTACGCAAAAATATCGGTATCGTCTTTCAGGACTACAAACTGATCAATGAGTGGGATATCGAAAAAAATGTGATGCTGCCCCTTTTGATAGCGGGTTATGCTCCGGAAGTGTGTGACGCTCAAGTGACCAAACTGCTCGCTCACGTCAAACTCTCCCATCAGATGGGCAAACTCCCCGTAGAGCTTTCAGGTGGGGAGCAACAGCGTGTAGCCATGGCTAGAGCTTTAGCACACAACCCTATCATGATCTTAGCCGATGAGCCTACGGGAAACCTAGATGATTACTCTGCGTCACTCATTTGGGGACTCTTAGAAGGAGCCAACGAGCAGCTCAAAACGACCGTAGTGGTTGTTACCCACCATATCCCGGAGAGCTTTGGGGTGAAATACCGCCATTTCCATATCGAATCAGGATCAGTTTATGAGATCACTTAGAAGTCACCTCTCCCTTACCGTAGCTCTGTTTGCGATTCTATTTACGATTCAGATCTTTGCTTTGGTTATACGCCTGATCGATGGCTATGAGAACAAACTCAAAGAGTCTTATGCCATGGTACTTACCTCGCATGTAGAGCTTGATAAGCAGCTTTTAACCTCAAGTGTTAAAGGCGACTTTACCCTGACCCTGCTTTCCAATGAAGAGATCCTAGAAGAGCTAAGTTCCGATCTGGATAAAAAACAGATTACGCTTTTAAAAGCGACACTGCCATTTTTTTATGAACTGCGTTTGGATCATTTCCCGCAACCGGCAGAGATCAGTGCTATGGAAGCTAAACTGCTTAATGTCGAAGGGATCAAAGAGATCGAAAGCTTTGCTAATCGGCATGATCAGGTCTTTAAACTGCTGCTTTTGATCAAGTCTATCGTAGATGCTTTTGCTCTTATCATCATCGTGATTGCTTTGTTGGTCATCTTAAAAGAGATGCGTTTATGGCAGCTTAATCACAGTGACCGTATGCATATCATGGCACTGTTTGGAGCCCCTGTCTGGCTGCGTTCAGCCGTTTTGTTTCGATTTGCCCTGCTTGACACCATCTTTTCGACACTCATTGTTGTGGGCATCTTTATCTTTTTAGAAAACACCCAAGCAGTTAGAGATCTTTTTGAGAGTATTGGCGTCACCGTTGCACTGATCAATCCAATCCCTGAAATTTTCATCCTTTTTGGTGTCGCTTTGATAAGCTCCATGAGCTTGGCTTTGACACTGGCACTGAGAAAAGCCTAGCCGATGCGTCTGCTGCTTTTTATTCTGATTATGGCTCTAACGGTATGGGCCAAACCCAGTATCGATAAACAGATAAAAAGCACTAATGCCAAACTTAAAAACTATGACAAACGTTATAAAAATGCCCATGAAAAGCTCTCCAAAAGTGCCAAAAGTATTTTAACCCAGCAAAAAAAACTGCTCCAACTCGATAAGCAACTGACACAACTCAATGATGAACTCTCTCAAACGATGAACAAGTATGAGCTGTCACAAAAAGAGCTCACCCAGCTGCAAAAGAGCAAAACCAAACTGACCGCAAAAAAAGAGAAGATGCGAAAAGATCTTTCACGTCTTATCGCCAAACAGCTCTCTTTGGAAATAATTTTGCGTCAGCGATCCTACTCTGACACCAAAGCGATGATGCGGGGTGAGGTCTTTACCGCTATGAGTCGTCTGACCAACCAAGAGCTCAAAAGTACTAAAACCAATATCGCCAAACTCTTAGAAGAGGAACAAGGTGTCACCCAGAAGATGCGTGGACTTTCAGAATCGATACAGGTCATTGACAACAAACGCAAGCAGGTGGTAAATCTCAAATCAGAGTACAAAAACCGCTTAGCAAAGCTTAACAATCAACGTAAAAACTATAAACGGGATCTCGAAAAAAGCCTCACTACCAAGGCCAACCTCAGAAAGATGCTTAACAAACTGCGGATCATCAAAGTCGACCAAGAACGCAAAGCCAAAGAGCTGGCTCGAAAAAAACAGGAAGAAAAAGCACGAAAAGCGGCTATCAAAGCAGGTAAAACACTTAAAAAAGTCAAAGTGGTCAAGCATGGTCGTTCGTATGAAAAAGTCAAAACAACGCGTTATCGCGGGAAAAAGACCATTGCTCCGCTGAATGATTACAAAGTAGTCAAAAAATTTGGACCCTACACCGATCCCGTCTATGATATCAAGATCTTTAATGACTCGGTTTCACTTAAACCGACACGTAAAAATGCGATCGTACGATCGATTCTGAATGGAAAAGTGATCATCTCTAAAAGAAATAAACTTTTAGGTAATTTTGTCATCATTGAACATGCCCAAGGGCTGCACTCTGTTTATGCCCACTTAGATACCGTGGCACGCACCGTCAAACAAGGACAGCGTATCAAGCGGGGTACGGCAATTGGGCGTGTTAATAATGAGCTGATGTTTCAGGTGACGCAAAAAAATCACCACCTGAATCCACTAGAGGTAATTAATTAATTCCCTCTAGTGGAACCTAGACATTAAAATAATATGAAATCGTAGCAAAGCTACGCTTCCTACGCTAACGCTGAGTTTGCTTCAGCAGCAGGCTCAAAGTCGCTAGCGACTTTACAGTTAAACAAAACGGTGTTAGAAGAATTTTTTGGCCAAAGAAGGAATGAGCCCAAAGTGAGTATAGATATGGACTTTGCTATTAAGAGCAGTAGCGATGTTGTAGCTGGGTTCTGTACCCCTACCAGGTTGTTCAGGTTAAAGAAGTCTGACATATCTTTGACAAAGTTCTTATCATTGTAAAAACCTGCTCGTCCGCAAATTTTTCATCCTTTATATCATCACAAATTCATAACACAATTAAATTGAGCGTATTTGTTTAGATCTCAACTATGAAGAAAATTTTTGCAAGTCATGTTTCAGATTCTTTTGGAAGTTGATCAATAAATATAATCTTCTTTTCCAATGCCTCTTCAATTTTTTCAGTAATTAACTCATTAACAAGTTTACTTTTATTATCTGTAACCTTATTCAGTTCTTCCCATAAATATGTTTCAACGGATACATTGACCCGTTTCTTTTTTGTTAAAATATGAATCTCTTCATATTGACGTTCTTGTTTTATTTTTTCATGATACTTTTTA
>JBFHUP010000055.1:0-8379 GCA_041589975.1 Sulfurimonadaceae bacterium
AACAAAAACGGAATATAACTTATGCGACTACTGATATTTGTCACAACTTTTTTATTAGCTTTATTTTTCACAGCCTGTTCTCAAGAGACACAAAACCGTATAGGTCGTGGGATTCAAAACTGGACAGGTACGAACGGTGTTTTAGAGATCTACTCTGGTGGGAAGATGATGCGTCGTATTATCGAGATCGATAAACTCACCACGGCAGTAAGTACCGAAGGTAATACGCAGCGTCCTTACCGTTACGGTTATGGTGTCTTAGATATCAATGAAAACTTTAAAGTTGATGATGGTGAGCAGAAGATCTATTTTGAGATCTCTGATTATGCGACCAACTATTTCTTTTTTGAAAATCCGAAAGATTAGTAAGACTCCTTTCACTACCTCTGATACTATTCAGAGGGTTAAAAAGAGTTAAAGTTGTGAAAACCTTTTTTGAAGCGTAGCCAAAGCTACGGTGATGGAAAGTTTTTTGCAAGGTTGATTCTTTTTAACCCTCCCTTTGGGTAAACTGTACAAAAAGATATTCTGCGTTGGATAACCCCAACCGTAGCTAAGGCTATGCTTGAGAACATCCGTCTTGACTATCATTTTGTATAGCTTACTGAAGAGTATCAGAGGTAGTGAAAGGAGTCTTGTGGCAGTTGTTGAACTATTTAAAGATTTATTGAGTCGTGAGAGTGTGACACCAACTGATGGTGGTGCTTATGATATGTTTCGAGAGATGCTTTTTGATTTTGAAGTGATCGAAGCGGATAAAAACGGGGTTAAAAACATCTTTTTTTATAAGAAATTTTCTGAAGGTCCGCATCTCTGTTTCGCAGGACATGTGGATGTCGTTCCAGCTGGTAATGGCTGGGATACTGACCCTTACACGGCTGTAGAAAAAGATGGCTATATCTATGGCCGTGGTGCTCAGGATATGAAATCGGGTGTGGCTGCTTTTGTGCAAGCCGTTCATGATGCCAAGGATTTTAAAGGAACGCTTTCCATATTGCTGACGACCGATGAAGAGGGGCCGGGTATTGATGGTACCCAAGCTATGTTAGAAGAGCTGAAACAAAGAGATTTTTTACCTGACTTTGCTGTGGTTGCAGAACCTACTTGTGAAGAAGAGATGGGTGATGCCATTAAAATTGGGCGTCGTGGTTCGATCAATGCGACACTGACTATTTTAGGTAAACAGGGCCATGCTGCTTATCCGGCTAAAGTGACTAATCCTGTCAACTTACTTGCTCCCAAATTGCCACTGATTGCAGGTCATCTTTTGGATCAGGGAGATGATTATTTTGAGCCAAGTCAGCTGGTGGTAACAGATATACGTGGGGGTATGGAAGTGACTAATGTGACACCCAATGAAGTTAAGATCATGTTTAACGTGAGAAACAATACGACTACCTCTTTAGAGTCTATTCAAGCCTATATAGCTGAGGTTTTTGCTGATGTACCGCATACTTTGGATATCAATCAATCCTCACGATCTTTTATGACTGGTGGTGATTCAGCCATTGTGCATGCCATGACAGACTCTATTGAACGTGTGTGTGGCAGACGACCGAAACACTCAACAGCAGGGGGTACCAGTGATGCCCGTTACATTTCAGCTTTTGGTATCGATGTCGTTGAGTTCGGCGTTAAAAATGACACCATTCATAAGGTAAACGAACGAACAACTAAAAACGAAGTAGAATTGTTATATAAGAGTTTTGCGGATCTGATTGCGAATTTTAAAGGATAAAGCATGCGAACCATTATCTTCTTTTTTATGTTGATAGGCTCGTTGCATGCAGTGGCACTAAATAAGGCCCTTACTTACGAAGAAGCTTTGGAGATGGCCAAAGAGCAGAACAAACGTGTGATGGTTTTGATGGTTCAAGATAATTGTCGTTACTGCAAGGCGATGAAAGCCAATACTTTTAGTGATACCGAAGTGATTGAACGTATCAATAAACACTATATATTTGTTGAACTGCACCGTTATAATGATAGCTATCCTAAACAAAAGTTTGCTGTCTATGGTGTGCCTACGACATTTTTTGTCTACAATGACGGCACGCTTATTATGAAGGGTGCCGGGGGCTACTGGAATAAAGAGGACTTTTTCTCCTTTATGGATGATGCAGATTTTAAAGTTAACAAAAAGATCCGTGACAACAGTGACGGTGAGGGTTAAAAAGTTTTATTTTTATCAAAGTAAAGAAAAAACTCAAAAAGAAGCAGTAAAATAACACCATCAACACAGATAAAGGAAAATTTTTAATGAATTTTGTACAAACAAATAAAGCACCCCAAGCGATCGGACCCTATTCTCAGGCAGTGATTCATGGCGGTCTTGTCTATACATCAGGACAGATCGCATTGACACCAGAAGGTGACATGTTAGGCAATGATTTGGAAGCTCAAACACATCAGGTCCTTAAAAACCTGACTGAGGTACTCAAAGAGGCTAACTCATCTTTGGATGCAGTGATTAAAACCACCATCTTTTTAGCAGATATGGATAGTTTTGCCGCAGTCAATGAGATCTATGCTTCTTATTTTGGCAATCATAAACCTGCACGTGCGACCGTAGCCGTTAAGACGCTACCTAAAAATGCATTGGTCGAGATCGATGCGATAGCAGTTGTATCATAATGCAGACCTTGACGTTAGGCGGTGGCTGTTTTTGGTGTATTGAAGCCGTTTATGATGATGTCATCGGTGTCATCAAAGCCGAATCAGGTTATATGGGCGGTGATCCTGAACGAGCCAACTACAGAGATGTCTGTAGCGGTACCACGGGTCATGCGGAAGTGGTTCAGATCACTTTTGACGAAGAACAAGTAGATCGAGAAGAACTTTTAGATATCTTCTGGGTGGTGCATGACCCGACTACGCTTAATCAGCAAGGGGCTGATAGAGGAACGCAATACCGTTCTGTTATCTATTATGCTAATGATGAAGAAAAAAAGATCGTTGAGCAGAGTGTTTTAAAAGCCCAAAAGCTTTATGATGATCCCATTGTGACAGAACTTGCACCACTGCAGGACTATTTTGTAGCAGAAGATTATCATCAGAGTTATTTTAAAAACAACCCGACCCAAGGGTATTGCAACGCGGTTATTCCACCCAAATTGAATAAACTCAAAAAATATTTCCCCGGTTTGTCTAAATCCTAGCCCTTTGGGGGAGGGAATTATTTAAACATTTTCCATGAACCCTCAACATTTTTAAGCGTATAAAACTGTTGGGTGCTTGTATTGCTCACTTTATAAGTTCCATCGTCATTGGCTACCACTTTTGTTGTCTCTTTGCACTGTACATTGGCAAAACGTTCAATGTGTTCCTTGTAAATCTTGGCTCCATCCTCACCGCTTTTAGCCACTTCAATCATCTTTTCTAACTGGGTAAGTTGCTCTTGCAGTGGTTGTGCTGCATATGATTTGATACTGGCAATATCCATTTTTTTGGAGTATTCACAAAGATCTAAAGCGATCTCCTTAGGGTCATTAGATGAACTGCATCCTGAAGATAATAAAATCACAGCACTGCTTAAAGTGATGAGTAATATACGGGACATGATAGGCCTTCATAGATAGTATTGATAATGGCGATTATAGGGTGTTTCAAATATTGAAGAGCTTAAAAAATAAACCGCAACATGATTTAGCCAAGTTTTAGTCCTTCACTGCTATAATCGCGTTAATAAAAACCTCCACAAGGATGCACTGTGTCTGCACTAGAAAACATCGAAGAAGTCTTAAAACAGCATAAACTGAGTCTCTTAGAGTATGAAGATATCAAAAGAATTTTGGGACGTGAACCAAATTTAGTTGAGATTGGAATCTTCTCTGCGATGTGGAGTGAGCACTGTTCGTATAAATCTTCCAAAGTACACCTTAAAGGATTTCCGACTAAAGCTCCTTGGGTTATTCAAGGTCCGGGTGAAAATGCAGGTGTTATTGATATCGGTGACGGTTATGCGGCGGTATTTAAAATGGAGTCTCATAATCACCCATCCTTTATCGAGCCTTATCAGGGAGCTGCTACGGGTGTGGGCGGTATCATGCGTGATGTTTTTACCATGGGTGCCCGTCCGGTAGCAAGTCTGAATGCCTTGCGTTTTGGTAATGTAACCAATCAAGATAAGACAAGCAGCCATCAGCGTTTCTTGGTACGTGGAGTCGTAGAGGGTATTGGTGGATATGGTAACTGTATGGGGGTTCCAACGATTGGTGGCGAGATCAGTTTTGATGAGTGCTACAACGGTAATATCCTTGTCAATGCCTTTAACTTGGGGATTGCCAAAGCAGATGAGATCTTTTATGGTCGTGCTGAAGGTATCGGAAATCCGGTGATCTATGTCGGTTCTAAAACAGGTCGTGACGGTTTGGGTGGAGCTGTGATGAGTTCGGATTCGTTTACAGAAGAATCTAAAAGCCTGCGTCCAACGGTGCAAGTGGGTGACCCGTTTACGGAAAAACTTCTACTTGAAGCATGTTTAGAGCTTTTCAAAACAGATCATGTTGTCGGTATTCAGGATATGGGTGCGGCAGGTCTGACCTCAAGCTCGTTTGAGATGGCAGGACGTTCGGGTTCAGGCATGATCATGCACCTTGATAAAGTCCCCGCTAGAGAAGAGGGTATGACGCCGTATGAGTTTATGCTTTCAGAGTCACAAGAGAGAATGCTTATTTGTGCCAAAAAAGGTAGTGAACAAGCGATCATTGATATCTTTGAGAAGTGGGAACTGGACGCTGCGGTTATCGGTGAAGTAACGGATACGGGCAATATGGAGTTGTTCTGGCATGGCGAAAAGTGTGCAGATGTACCAGTGGATCCGGTTTCAGAAGAGGCACCGGAGTTAGATCGTCCTCAAAGCAAACCGAAATACCTCGATGATATCGCTTCTACGACCATCGATGATTTTGCTAAAGTGGATAATCAAAAAGCTTTTGAAACCTTGCTGGCTTCTATGGAAGTGGTGGATAAAGCATGGGTCTATGAGCAGTATGACTCTATGGTACAGACCAACACGGTAAAAAATGGCGGTATGCTTGATGCCTCGGTTATCCGAGTGAAAGAAAACGGCAGAGCCTTAGCAATGAGTTCGGATTGTAATGTGCGTTTTTGTTATGTCGATCCTAAGGGTGGAGCTGCAGCTGCGGTTATCGAAGCAGGTAGAAATGTTGCCATGTCAGGAGCCCGTCCTTTAGCCATTACGGATTGTCTTAACTACGGAAATCCGGAAAACCCTGAAGTGATGTGGCAGTTTGCCCAAGGGTGTCTGGGTATCAAAGAGGCGTGTGCCGAACTGAATACGCCGGTTATCGGTGGTAATGTCTCTCTTTATAATGAGACAAACGGGACTTCAGTATTTCCTACGCCATCCATTGCAACGGTTGGGGTTAATGATGATCAAAACAAGGTTCTTTTTTCAAACTTTCAAAAATCAGGTAACACCCTTTATCTTGTAGGTGAAACAAAGTCAGAGTTTGGCGGGTCACTGTATATGAAAGAGATCTGTGACACGGTTGCCGGAACGCTTCCTGTGATTGATTATAAAAAAGAGTTGGCATTATGGGATCTGGTTATTGAGGCCAATGCCAAAGGTCTTTTATCTTCTGCCAAAGATTTAAGCAGTGGTGGGGCGGCGATTGCCTTAGCCAAGATGGCGGTTACCAGTGATCTGGGTTGTGATGTTTCCATTGCCGTAGAGGAGAGTCGCGATATCTTCTCTGAATCTATGAGCCGTGCTATTGTTGAAGTGGCTCCTGAACATGAGGCTGCTTTTGAAGCCATGGCACAATCTGTCGCTTGTCAAAAGATTGGAACCGTGGGAAGTCAAACCATTACCATTAATGATGTGAAAATCCCGCTTCAAGATGCCAAAGAAGTTTATTACCAAACTTTTGCCAAAACTATCGAACAAGATATCTAAATCTTACTATGCCAACATCAGGTTGGCATCAAAAGCCTCTCTTTCTTCTGCCCGCTTTGGAACACATAAAAGTTAAACTTATCTTTTGAGACGCCTTGATATAAGAACTTTTTATGCAGAAAGTTATTTATAATGTGAAAAAAAGTAGCATTTTTTTATGTTTTTTGTCGAAATCCATTAGAAAAAGTTATTTTTCTCAGTTTTCAGATTTAAATCTTGGTTATAATGAATCTGATGAGAGATGAGGTTAGAGGTCATCTTTAGTGAGTGAAACATTTGTTCGTTGCTAGATTACTAAACTCCCAATTTTGAGTCCGCTTCGTACGGGGCATCCTTTCTAGGTGTTTGAAGTGTATATTTTTAATGCAAGGTTTGTTATGGCTGATTTACTAAATGGTACAGTTAAGTGGTTTAATGATGAAAAAGGTTATGGATTCATTCAACAAGAAAATGGTGGAAATGATGTATTTGTTCACTTCCGTCAAGTTAATAGAGTTAAAGAGGGGCGTGTTACCTTACTAGAAGGTCAACCGGTGACTTTTGAAATTGGTGAAGGCCAAAAAGGTCCTCAAGCGGAAAACGTAACACCACTTTAATTTATTGTGCAGGTTTTGCCTGCATAATTACCCTGCTCACTAAGCTTAGTGAGGATAACATGTGAAAAAGTATCTTCTTTTACTGCTGTTTTTACCCATTGTCGGTGCACTCTTCTTTTATATATTTATCCATACACTCCCCAAAAAACTACAACCTGTTGATACCCAAACATCCATGCGACTGCTCTTTTTAGGTGATATTATGGGTCATCAAGCCCAAATTAATGCAGCCTATGATACTACAAGTCAATCTTATAATTATGATACGGTTTTTGCACAGGTGTCATCACTTATAAAAAGCTATGATTTTACAGTAGCCAATTTGGAAGTGACACTCTCAGGAGAACCCTATAGCGGCTATCCCTCTTTTTCTTCACCTGATGCACTGGTTAAGGCGATTAAAAAGTCGGGTATTGATGTTTTAATGACAGCTAACAATCATGCTTGTGATAAAGGCGGTAAGGGATTGAAACGTACCATTAAGGTTTTGGATGAGTACCATATGATGCATACGGGAACCTTTGCCAAAGATAGGGATCGAAATAAAACGAATATGATTGTTTTGAACAAAAATGATATTCGAGTTGGATTGCTTAACTATACAGAGCATACTAATTGGATGCCGACACCTAAGGGAACCTTTGTAAACCGTATTGATTTACCCCTGATGTTAAGTGATATTCATGCTGCCAAAGATAAGCAACTTGATACCTTAATTGTAATGCTGCATTGGGGCAAAGAGTATAAGTTCTTACCTCGGCATATGCATACCGTTTTGGCCCAAAAACTTTTTGATGCAGGCGTTGATATTATCATTGGTGCCCATCCGCATACGCTTCAACCTATGCACTACACAGCTTCAACCAAGCAACACAAAGAGCGTCTGATTTACTACTCTCTAGGGAATTTTGTCTCGGATCAACGTAGGCGATATACTAATGGCGGAGCACTGGCAGGTTTGGTGCTAGCCAAACATGACGGGAAAACCTATATCAAAGAGGCAGGTTATCATCTGGTTTGGGTTCATAAACAGCGTGATGCGAATAAAACCCACTATGAAGTGATACCGGTTGCAGCTTATGAGTCAAACCGAAGTTCTCTGAAAGGCTTGGCACAAAAACGAATGGAAGAGTTTATATCAGATTCCCGAAAACATCTTTACAAACATAATCAAAATATCATAGAGTGGTAGTATCAGACAGTGAGTTTAAAAAGTTCTGTCATCTTTATAAAAGCTTCATCCAAGGGTGCTGTCAGTGTAATGGACGCTTTGGAATAGGGGTGTGTAAAGGTGAGGGTGTGAGCTGTTAAAAGAAGCTGATGGATATCAAATTTTTCTCTAAAGAGTTGGTTGTGCTCTCCTCGTCCATACTTGGTGTCACCTACAATTGGATGCATGATATGTTTCATATGACGTCTGAGTTGATGTTTTCTCCCTGTTTTCGGTTTGAGTTCAACAAAAGAGTATCGAGCAACAGGATAACGGCTCACAGGGTAGGGGAGTTCTACCGTAGCTAAACATTGAAAATGGGTGACGGCTTCTTGCGGCTCCTTGTCATGATTAATCCGTTTATCATCCATTTTGTCATACTGCTCTTTTAAAGCATAATCTATAATACCTTTGCTTTCGATATAACCTCGTACAACAGCAAGGTAAGATTTTTGAATCTTATTATTGATAAATTGCTCACTTAGAAATTTAGCACACTCTTTTGTTAATGCAAAAAGAAGTACGCCTGAAGTCGGTTTATCCAGACGATGGACAGGATAGACATATTGGCCTATTTGATCACGTACAAGTTGCAGTGCAAACTGCGTCTCATCTTTGTCGATCCAGGAACGGTGGACCAAGAGTCCTGAAGG
>JBFHUP010000056.1:0-8254 GCA_041589975.1 Sulfurimonadaceae bacterium
CTTATCGATCCCCTCACTGTGCCAAATAGAACGGGCATCGGGTGTAATATCCAAACCCCAACCCAAAAGTACCGCATCAAAGTCCTGGGCAAATACTTTAGTATTTAAAAAGGCCTGCCACTCTAAGACCCTGAGTTTGACTTGAATACCCACTTTTTGCAGCTGATACTGAATAATTTGAGCCGTGGCCAATCTGATGGAGTTGCTGGTATTGGTGGCCAGTTCAAAGACCAAAGGGTTCTCTGGCGTGTAACCTGCTTGAGCCAAAAGCTTTTTAGCCCGTTCGGGATCACTTTTTTGATTTTCAAACTCAGGGTTGTAGGCTATGGTTCCGGGTAAAAAAGGGCCGTAACAGATCTGACCATGCTTAAAAAACAAAATATCCACCAACTCTTTTTTATCAATAGCCAAAGCTACAGCCTCGCGAACTCTTTTATCTTGAAACACTTTACGTTTATAGTTAAATCCCACATAAGTAAAGCCACGGGAAGGTTCTTCGATAATCCTATACTTATCTTTAAAACTTTTATCCACCTTTTTTTCATACTGTAAGGGGTTTAAAACATTCAGATCAATCTCACCTTTTTGAAGCAGATAAAAGTTAGTTGTGGCATCCGGTACAATCGAGTGCAAAATAGTATCGATCTTGGGCCGTCCCTCATAATAGTCATCAAATGCCTCTAAAATAATACTTTTAGAGAGTTCCATACGTTTAAGTCGATAAGGACCTGTACCTACGGGTTTTTTATTAAACTCTGCCGTCATATAATTGTCTACATCTTTAAGCAGATGCTTAGGCACCATGCCTGTCATCCACAGTTCCAATGCTTTAAAATAAGGCTTTTTATACACTACTTCAATGGTATAATCATCCATCATTGTGACACTTTTTACGGTTTGAAAATCGGTACTGTGGGGTGTTGAGATGCGAGCTGCTTCTCCGCTTAATGCGAGCTTCATCAACGAATAGGTAAACATCACATCATGAGCGGTAAATTTTACACCATCATGCCATAAGACATTTTTGCGAAGGTAAAAACGTATCTTGGTCGGTGTGACAATCTCATAACGTTTAGCCAGATCCCCTACGACATGGGCATCTTTGTCATATTTAACCAGACCGTTAAAAAGATACCCGGTAATGGCAGTACTGGCACTATCCGTTGCCAACAAAGGGTTAAGACGGGATGGATTGCTTAAAAGGGTTTTATACAGTGTTGAAGCAAAAAGAAACTGAGAACATAAAAACAGTAATAAAAGAAGTCGCATACATCTCCTTGCTAAAAAGTGAAAATTATAACAGATAAACCGTTACTTTTTTTGCAAAAAGCGTGAAAAGACCCGCTGCAACGCTTTCGGATCAATCGGCTTAGGGATAAAATCATCCATACCCGCTGTTTTAAATCGTTGCTGATCCTCATGCATGACATTTGCCGTTACCGCCACAATCGGTGTTGGCTTCTTGCCCTGCTTTTTCTCATAGTCTCTGATATGTTCCACTGCAACAATGCCATTCATCTCAGGCATATTCTCATCCATCAAGACTATATCAAAGCTCTCTTTTTGAAAAGCTTCGACTGCTTCATGCCCATTAGATACGGTCAAGTACTTCACACCAAGCTCATCCAAAAGCATCTGAATCAGCATTTGATTGGTTTTATTATCCTCAGCAACCAAAACCTTAGCTGTAAAAAATGCTTCTTTGTGGGACTCTTGAGATGATAAACTATCAGCCATCCCCTTTTCAACCTTGACAGGAACACACAGTGTAAATTCACTCCCCTCTCCTACACGGCTTGTTACATCAATATCACCCTGCATCAGCTCGGCCAATTTAGAAGAGATCGAAAGCCCCAATCCTGTTCCACCGTAAACTCTTGTCGTGGAGTTGTCTGCTTGTTCAAAGGCGTGAAAGATACGCTTTTTAACTGTCTCATCCATACCGATTCCCTCATCTTTAACACCCACACACAAACGTTCGTTATCCTTATCAAAACGAATGACAAGCGTGATACGCTTACCTTCGGGTGTAAATTTAAAGGCATTACTTAAAAAATTTGTCACAATCTGCTGAATACGCAATATATCTGCATAAAGATACTGCGGCACCTCGGTACCCCTATCCAATACAAAATCGATCTGTTTCTCTTTGGCTTTGAGTTCAAAAAGTTCATACACATGCCCTATGCGTTCATACAGATCAAAAGAGATGCTCTCAATGGTAAGTTTTCCATGCTCCATTTTTGAAAAATCCAAAATATCATCAATGACATGTAAAAGCAGTTTTGAACTATTCTCTATTGTTTCAACGTAGGATAAGTTGGTTTCATTTTTAAGCCGTTTTTGAAGCAGATGCACAAAACCCAAAATAGCATTCATCGGCGTACGTATCTCATGACTCATATTGGATAAAAATTCACTTTTGGTTCGCTCAGCTAATTGTGATCGCTTTAAAGCGTCTACAAGATTCGTCACATCATAACGAACAGCAATATACTCTACAATATTATCATCGATATCCACAATAGGAACCAGCGTAGAGTCCACATAATAGGAGGAGCCATCTTTAGAGCGGTTTTTTATCGTTCCTTTAAAGACTCTTTTTGCCTGAATAGTCTCCCAGAGATTTTTAAAAAAAGAGGCTTCCATATCAGGATGACGAACAATACTGTGTGATTTTCCTATTAATTCCTCTTGCGTATAGCCGCTGACTTCGCAAAAGCGATCATTGACATAAGTAATTCTCCCCTTAGGATCGGTCTTTGAAACGATGGAACTCTCATCCAACGCAAACAAAAATTGCTCTTGCCCCTTCAGTGCTTTATTAAGACTTTGTGTCCGTTTCTCAATCATCTCCTTCATCAGAAAAAGGGCGTTAAAAAGCTCTTCCACTTCATCATAACGCTCGTTATGGGCTTCCATCTTTACAACTTTTTCATGAGCGATATCATGAGCAATCGATGCCGCTTTGTTCAAAGATCGCCCCAGCTTACGCCCAACGACATAGGCAAACCCAAAAGCGATTAAAAGTGCCAAGATTAAAAGCAGATAACTTTGTTGTTTATTGAATGCCACCACACTTCGTATGTGTGTCGTATCGAATAAGATAGAGGCGTTACCAAGATGTTCACCTTCAACCACAACATGGAATTGCTTGATACGATAATCAAGATCATGTTCTAAAAGCCTAAGCTCTTGTTTGCCAAACATAACATCATCATGTTTTTTTAATACACGGTCACGCTTTTTTATCGAAGACAACACGACGCCTTCAAGATTCACAACCTTGATCGCAATAACATTTTTTTGCTTGGCAAAACTTTTGAGGGCATCATCCAATGCAGCCAGATCAAGTGTCAATACGGGAGCTGCAATCAGTTTGGAAAAAAGTTCTGTAGACGTTGCAAGCTTCTCTTCGATCAAAGTCTTTGCAACTTTATCAATTGAGGTAAAATTTATGCCTAATATCAAAGCCAAAAAGAGTACTTCCGTACCCATAAAATAGAGAATAAACTTCGATTTCAAAGAGCGAAACATAATGTTACTCTACTTTAATACCAAGTTTTTTAACCAACAACTCCACATCCCGATACTCACTCTTATCTGCCTTTTTCATGGCTTTCATATTAAGCGATTCAAGCAGATCTTTAGGCATATTTAATAGTGCCTTACGTAATTTTTCTTTCACCTCTGGGGAAAGAGTCGAGCGAACTGCGAAAGGGTGTGTGGCGTACCCTTTACTTTTATGTATGATTTTAAGCTGATCTCGAACCCTTGCATTATGTTTAAAGTTAAAGGTACGTTCAATACCCCCGCCTACATCACCCAAACCTCTGGCGATACCACGATAGACTGAATCATGCGAATTAACAAAACGGGCTTTTTGCAAGACATCCAAATCCACCTTAAATTTCTGGGCAAGATCATACTGTATCAAAACCGTGGCTGCAAACGCATCAGGCGAAGGGAAAAATATCTTAAGATTCTGATCTTTGAGTATATCGGCAGAGCGATCTTTATGAACCACCAAGATACCGTGAATCTCTTTATCAGAACGCACCAAGGGTTCATAAGAGATCTGCGTATTAACCAGAACAAAGTGTAAAGGGCTCATATAAGCCAAATCATAAGATCCGCTATAAAGCTTTTTGGAAAATAACTGAATACTCTTTTCTGTTTTAAAGCGTATCTCCTGGGAAGTGGCTTGAGTTAGATACGCGACAACAGGTTTCCATATTTTTAAAAGCTTCATCGGGCTTTGCTGCGGTACCACACCCAAAACAATCTCCGCTTTGAGACAAAAGATACCTAAAAAAAGCACGAAAAAAGAGGTCGCTACAAATCTCACCTTACTATCCTTTGCTACCGAGTCATTTTTAAGTATAACATGATTCTCATGGAGTTTGCGTAAATAGCGTTCCGATTGTTTCAGATAAAGCGTTGTGTGTTGATTAGGAAATAAAAAGAGATGTTAGGGTGAAAGGTTCTGCCCTGCACAAGCAAGACAGAAAAAAGTTTTCGCAGATTAACGTTTAGAGAACTGACGACTACGACGAGCTTTACGCTTACCGAATTTTTTACGCTCAACAACACGAGAGTCACGTGTTAATAAGCCGTGTGGTTTAAGCATGGTACGGAATGACTCATCAAACGCTACTAACGCTTTAGAGATACCGTGACGAAGTGCATCAGCTTGACCTGAGAAACCACCACCTAAAGTTGAAGCTACAATATCAACACTACTCTCTTGTTTAGAGATTGCTAACGGTTGCGTAACACGTTTTTTCTTAGCCTCTAGACCACCTAACCAAGCGTCAAGTGAAAGACCGTTTACAGTGATTTTCCCCGTACCTGGAGTCAACCAAACTTTTGCAATTGATGCTTTACGTTTTCCTGTTGCATATACTTTTGCCATCTAAGATCCTTACTTGCTTACTTGTGCAGTGTGAGGGTGTTCAGCACCTGCGTAAACTTTTAATTTTGTTAACATTTTTTTACCAAGCTTTGTTTTTGGTAACATACCGCGTGTTGCTAACTTGTAAAGCTTTTCAGGGTTGTTTTGAAGTAGGTCTTCAAGCTTTTCGCTCTTAACACCACCAAAATAACCTGTGTGACGGTGATACATTTTGTCATTCATTTTGTTAGCACCGTTGAATCTTGCTTTAGAAGCATTGATAATAACCACATAATCTCCACAATCGATGTTTGGCGTGAAGTATGGTTTGTTTTTACCACGTAACATTGCAGCTACTTCAGTGATCATACGACCAAAAGTTTTGTCAGTTGCATCGATAACAACCCACTCTTGTTTGATTTGATCAGGTGTAGCAATTTTAGTAAATTTCATAATCTCTAATCCCTTTCTCTACCACAGTTTAATGATCTGTGATAATTTGTATCGGAATTATACGTTTATATACTTAATATCTACTTAAATTAAGCTAGGTATAAGATATTTGGCGTTTTGTCTGCTATACTTACAAACAGAAGTGAAAGTAGGGAGAAACATGTCTAAAAAGTTGCTAGAAATTATAGCTAAAATTGACCCTTCTGCAACACTGTATCTCTCTAATTTTACACCCCATCATATTTTCACCCTGCTTCGCGACAAGGGGTTTTTGATCAAACTTCTGCCTTCGACCCTACTAGGAACTATTGATACCAAAGCGATGAAAGCTTTTGACCCTTCTGAAAAAGCAGTCATACTTTTATACCCATTTTACCAAGAAAGAAGTTCACAAGAAGAGCTTCAAAAGATGCAAAAAAGCTACAACTTCACTCTGTATGAACTTCATGAGGAAACCGAGTATGCACTGCAAAACATTCAACAAATCTACGCTGAAGGTTTACAATCATCTAAAGATGTAACATGTTCTGAGATCACCTCAGCCCAAGCGTACATTATTCACCTCGCCCCCTATATGTTTTGTCCCAAAGATGAGATCATCAGCTATCTGAAACAAGCAGGTGTTGCCTTAGATACCAAACTTACTGGCCTATATCAGGATCCCTATTTTGAGAGTATTAAAACGCAACATATGACAGCTCATGAATGCCGACTCGGATTTATAGCGTTATCGTGTGAGATCTCTGCAGAGCAAGCCCAAAACAATGTTGCAGCCATTTTAGAGGCTTTACAACAGCAATCAATGAGGCGGTGCAGTTTCTAATGACACACTTTAAGCAAAACTACGAAAACAACATCCAAGCTCTCAAAAACATTGATATCGTTTTAGCCACCAAAGTCATCCAGTCAGGTCTGGGTCAAAGCTTTGAACTCTCAACCATCAGTGAAGAGCACCAACTCTTCAATATCCTGGATCACATGCATGAAAGAGCCTTATATAGCAATATCGTTGATGAACTTCAAGAACAGATCAGAAAGCTCAAATCCCAAGTAACCCTTCCTTTTGTCTATCTATTTGGCATCGGCAACGGCTACACACTTCCGATTTTACTTCATAACCAAACACATAAGCGTATCACAGTTTTTGAAGTGGAACTCGAACTGCTTTTTGTCACCTTTCATATCTATGACTTGTCTGAAGCCATTTTGTCACGACGCCTGAGATTTTTTTCCAATAAAAGCTTCAGTTTTGCCCAAGCCGTACATCTGTTTAAGGAACACCAAGCCTACCATCATGCAAAAAACTTTGATCTGATGGCTACGGCTGATTACTATGCCAACTATTTTAGCCAAGAGTATAACAGCCTCAATGAACTCTTGACTGAAGCCTTCTCTTATCACTTAAACCTTATTCGCTCATTGGATACGCAGCTTCATTTTCTGTTGTGTCAGCACAACAATCTCAGTTTTCAACTGCTGCAATCGCGATTGGAATCCTTTGAAAATATCAAAAATGCCACAGCACTTATCATCAATCAAGAACTTAATAACGATCATATCACCGCTATAAAAAGTATGCAGGAAAACCTCACCGTCATCTGTAGCAACACCAAGATCGCACAACTTTTAGATGCCAAGATCACACCGGACATCGTTGTCACCTATAACAATGAGCCTAAACTTTGGGAGGGCGTCTCTTTACAGACCCAAAGTCAGATTATTGAAGTCTTTGTCAACTATAACGATGAGCTTTCTGATCTGCAAACTGCTACCCAAAAGTTCATCTGTCACTACCCGATTGAGTTCTATTTTGAGACCCAAACCGATCAAAAGGTGCATTTTCATGACAATGCCCTCTCGCTTGCTTTAGAAGCAAGCTATCTCTTGGGACATACACAAACCCTTATCATGGATAAAGATTTCCGAGGCAACACAACATTGGGGTTTCAAAACCTTGCTTATATCACCTCGTTTTATAAGGATAAAATGAGAACCGTCCTCATAAGTGACGAGAAACTAGAGCCCTTGGAAGCTCTCTTTAAACCTTTTAAAAGTGTTATCTCTTCCTTAAAAAAAGAACAACTTCTCAAACAGCATGTCGAGTTTGATGCTTTTGATGAGGATATCGTAGAGAGTAAAAAGTTTCGTCAAGAGCTCAAGCTTAAACACCTTCTAACCATAAGTCTGACCTTCTTAGAAACCTTAGAGCAATCCATTCATGCGATACAGCCCTGGTATGAAGCACTTGATGGTCTTGACGAAGAAGCCCTCTTATCTTTTTACAGTGATACAGAGCTTGCTTCACATATCCATCAAATTGGTACGATCAGAGAAGCGGTAGAACAAGACAGCAGTTTTCAAAAGTTTTATCATGATTTCCTGCACCCTACCATGCTTTTAAGCTATATCGAAATGGCAACCATTCAAACACTCAATGCCCTAACAGCATCAGAAATTCGCAGCAAACATCTTCAATGGGCTATTATCAATTATCAATGGCTTAATCAGCTCCATTACAGTGTCAGTCAAACCATGGAACTGCTTAAAAATCAGCTTGAAAACTAATCAATACGAAACCATCCTGCAATGCTGAAACGCTCTTTGGTGGCAGGCAAGACCTCATGCGGAAAACTGTCACTTAAAAAGATCACCATCCGTCCCAGTTGTGGCAAGACCTCAGCTAACTTTGAGTCTGACCTATCATAAATAACCAACTCTCCCCCATCCGACTTTTCCCACACTTCATTAAGATACAGTACTGTTGTCAGTTTACGACTCTCTCTTCCTTTAAAAGCATCTAAATGTTTTTTATAAAAACTCCCACGAGGGTAGTACGCGTAATGAGCCTCATGATAGTGCAACCCCATATAGAGTCGTTCATTCATCGCTTCTTGTAAAAGCAGCATC
>JBFHUP010000057.1:0-8202 GCA_041589975.1 Sulfurimonadaceae bacterium
ATTAAAACTTTAGGTTGGTCTAAAGGAACATCAGGGGATTATGTGTTAGGATTCTTCTTGTTTGCAGCTGTGGTACTTATTGCAATCGCAGGTATCAGCTTGGTTAAAACACGATGGAGAACAACATGGGGCGTCAATGTAAATGCTAAAATCTAATGAGTTTGTCCGTGTCAACAGCTTCGGTCTTGCTAAGCAGGACAAGGAGCTAAGTGACGACTATTTTGAAGTCCGTATCTTTGAAGATCTGGTTGTCGCTGTCGTTGCAGACGGCGTAGGGTCGGCACAAGAAGGACGCAATGCAGCCATTAGAACCGTAGAAGCTTTACAAAAAAACTTCAAAATTCGTCCAACCTCCTGGACGATTCAAGAATCCCTTTCAAACTTTATTACTTCCATTAACCATATACTCTATCAGGAGTCGATGGATAACTACAACTATACAGAGTTGGTAACGACACTCGCTGTTGTTGTTATTGATAAAGATCATCTGTACGGAGCCAATGTCGGAGATAGCCGTGTCTATCTTAAACGTGACTATGAACTGCATAAACTGACCAAAGATCATAATCTGAATCAAAAAAATATGACCCATGTTTTGACCAAGGCTATAGGTCTGGATGATGAAGTAGAACCCTACTTTTTTGAACAAAGTCTGCAAGCTGGCGATAAGTTGCTGATTTGCAGTGACGGTTTATATAATGAGATTGATGAGGATGGTCTTTTAACCGGTATCGATTTGGGTTCAAAATATCTGGTCAATCAAGCTTTAAAACAGCAAGAGGATGGCTTTTTACCCGATGATTCGTCAGCGGTTATTGTTGAGCTTTTGGGTATTGATCAAAAGATACAATCCAAAGATGTCATTGATCTCATTAATCCCAGCAAACTTGAAAAGGGGATGGTCATCGATGGGTATGAGTTGGTCGAATCACTCATACAAAATGATCGCACCTGGAAAGTACAAAGAGCGGGCAATACCTTTGTGATGAAGTTTGCTCCGCTTGAAGCTTTGGATGATAAGAGAATACATGATCTTTTTATCACAGAAGCTTGGAATGCCAAACGTCTGAAGGCGGGATTTTTTGTCAAGGCAGCTGTACCTAAAAATCGAACTTACCGTTACTATGTCATGTCTTATATCGAAGGTGATACACTTAAAAAACGTATCGCCAAACGGCCCGTTTCTATAGATGAAGCGATAGATATCGGACGGTTTTTGCTTAAAGCGTCACTTTTTTTGACCAAGTTTAATCTTGTGCATGGTGATATTAAGCCTGAAAATATTATGGTAGGTATGCGTCAGGGTAAACCTGTCTACAAATTGATAGACTTCGGTTCGATTGTGGAGTCCTTTGCTATTAATAACAAGGCAGGAACACCATCATATCTTGCTCCTGAACGCTTTTCGGGTGAAGCTATTTGTGAACAAACGGAGATCTATGCGATCGGGGTGACCCTTTATGAGATGTTGTGCCAGAAGTTTCCTTATGGAGAGATCGAACCGTTTCAGACACCGACCTTTTTAAAAACGCCTAAAAAACCGCAAACTTTTAATAGTAATATCCCTGATTGGCTTGATACTGTTATATTACGATCCATTAGTAAAGATAGTGACCTAAGATACAAATATTTTTCAGAGATGCTGTATGACCTGGAACATCCTCAAAGTGTCAAACCTTTTTATCGCAAAGATGCTCCGCTTTTTGAACGCGACCCGCTTCGTGCTTATAAAATAGGATTTTCGATCTCTTTTGTTTTTAACCTGATACTTATAATAAAAGTTTTAAGCTAAATGGCATTGGACAAAAAGGCTTTGTTATGTGTTGTACAACACAGTGATCTGGATCAAGCCTTACAACCACTTTATGAAGCCTATGGACCGGCAGTTCGCAGTGAATACACTTTAGATGGTGAGGCGATTGTTGATCTTGATTGGGAAACTTCAGGTATGGTTGTAACACTTAATGAAGGTAAAATAGAACAAGTCAGACTGCTTGTCAACACACCACAAAAAGAGCAGGTTTTTGATGGATGGATCGGTGATAGGGTGACATCAGATATGAATCCTGAACAGTTACACTCAATTTTAAATCTTTCAGATAATTTGGATTTTGAAGATAGCTGTTGCCGTTTAAGGTTTGAATTTGATCACGAACTTCTTGAGTATGTTGTTTTAACTAAACTATAAGTTACTTTTATCACCTGTATTATTGTGTATGATTATACTGTCTAAAATAAAAAAGAGAAGCTAACACAAAAAATGTTAGGTTAATTTAAACTTTTTAGATACAATTTCAAAATTATAAATAAATTCAGGAGAATTTTATGGGTTTACCTCAACCAGCTTTTTATATTTTTAAATGTCAACAATCTGCACCACCTCAGATGCCTATGAAACCTTCATGTGTAACACCTGATAGCCAAGATCTTTTCCAATTTATGGCTCAAACACTTATGCAAAAAGGGATCATGGGAACGGTTCAACCAATCCAAACAGGATGTATGGGTCGTTGTAATGCAGGTCCGATTATGCTTGTAGAGCCAGGCCATACGATGTATGCACAATTGACAAAAGAGAAAATTACCCGTATCATTGATGAACACATCATTGGTGGTAATGTGGTAGAAGAGTATCTTATTGATAGTGAACTATGGGATGCACCGATCTCTCCAGAAGCCATGATGAAGCAAATGGGGAAATAAACCATGACTATTGAGATGTTACATAGTAAAATTCACCGTGCGACAGTAACGGACGCTAATTTACACTATGTTGGATCGATTACCATAGACCAAGAGCTGCTTGATGCAACAGGTATGCGTGTAGGTCAAAAAGTAGAAATTTTAAACATCGATAATGGAGAGCGTTTCTCAACTTATATTATTGTTGGTGAACGCGGAAAGCGTGATATCTGTCTGAATGGTGCTGCAGCTCGTAGAGTGCAAAAGGGAGATAAAGTGATTATCGTTGCTTATGCTACCTATGATGAAAAAGAGCTTGAGACTTATAAACCGCAAGTCGTACTTGTTGATGATGAAAATAATATAACAGAAGTTTTAGAGCATATTTAATGTTTGGTAATCTCAACATGGGTGACATGGGGAAAATGCTTGAGGAGATGCAAAAAAAAGCATCACAGATTCAGCAAGAGAGTGAATCCAAAATCTTCACCGCAAAAAGCGGTGGGGATATGATTAAAATCTCCATGAATGGCAAAGGTGAAGTGATCGATCTTGATATCGATGACTCCCTTTTAGAAGACAAAGAGAGTCTTCAAATCCTTCTGATGTCTTGTATGACAGATCTGTTTAAGATGTTGGAAGATGATAAAAAAAGTCTGGCCTCTAATCTTATGGGCGGACTGAACCCTTTTGGATCAAAGTAGTGTTGCGTTTAGCACCTCTGCTTCTTCTTTTCAACTTTTTTAATTACCTCGCAGCGGATGATTATGCCAATTGTCGCTTATAGGTTGAAAAATCTTATAAATTTTTTCAAGGCAAACATAGCTATCAGACACCTTTTGGATGGTTGCTTTTTTCCAAAGAACCGATTGAAAACTATCAGCAAAGTGAACCGCTTTTGGGCCTGTATCTGCTGAATGAAAAGCAAAAAAAAGCGGCCTTAAAGGTCCTAAAACGTCATCCTAAAAATGTAGCAGCGATCACCAAAGCCGCTTTTGCTAAAAACCGTATCGTCAACGAAGGTTTAGGATTGGACCGCTTGGCTGTTTTAAAAGAACCAAGTTTTGAAGGAACGGCACTATTTGGGGCTTGTTGTACGCTTAGGGGTTTTGTCACACCGTATGGTGTCGTCACTTCAGATTATCTTTTACGCTTTTTAAAGCAGAAAAAACCTTTTGCGACAGCGGGTATTCGTCTTAAAGAGATAAAAGGAAAGATCATAGTCGCAGAAGTGAATCCTTTTTTTGCATCAAACCCTTTTGTAAAAGGGGATGAGATCCTCTTTATGGATGGTAAAGGTCACACGTTAGCAACACTTACCAATAGTATACTTTTTTCCAACGTAGGCTCTAAGCATGCTTTTCGTATCAAACGTCAGGGTTTAGAACGGGGTGTTCAAATCTACCTTAAAGAGCGGTTGGGCGGCGGTGTTCTTGCTGAGACTTATATAGAACAGTATGGTTTTAGGTTTAACCGCGATCTTGAGATTGTTTTTATCGATAATAAAAGCATAGCTTATCAACTGGGACTTAAAACAGGAGATACATTACGATCGATTAATAATATCTCTGTAAAGAGCGATAAGGATGTCAGAGATTTCTTTATCCAAGGTATTCCCGATCAAAAACTACGACTGCTTTTTGAAAGATCCGGTCTGCAGTTTAATGCCTATATCCCTAACAATATTATGTTAACATTACACAAATAAAAGACAAAGTTCCCCATGCAAGTATTTGAATCCTTTTTAAGCCAACACCTACCTCATACCCAAAGTTTTCATCCCCACTATGATACAGCGATGCGTATTATGATGGAGTCAGGCGGTAAACGTTTCCGCCCTATGCTTTTACTTGCTGTGGTTAAAGCATTTCAACCGCTTCTAGTGCAAAGTGCTTTTCATGCTGCTTTGGCGGTTGAATCACTGCATACCTACTCACTGATTCATGACGATCTGCCTTGTATGGATGATGCTAATCTTCGTCGGGGTGTAGAGACTTTGCATCTTACCTATGATGAAGTAACGGCAGTTTTAGCAGGTGATGCATTAAATACCTACGCTTTTGAAGTTTTGGCCAAGGCTCCTTTTTCAGCTCAAACACGTATTGATCTGGTCAAATCACTTTCGGTCAATGGCGGGGTTTCCGGTATGGTTTTGGGACAAGCCATTGATTGTCATTTTGAAAATATTCTTTTGGATATTGAACAGCTCAAACTTTTGCATACTAATAAAACGGCTAAGTTGATTGCAGCAAGTCTGGAAATGGGAGCCATTATCATCGATGACAAAGAGCTTCAAAAAGAGCTATATGATTTTGGTCTGGAAGTGGGGCTTTTGTTTCAGATCCAAGATGATATTTTAGATGTAACACAAACCAGCGAAGAGGCAGGCAAGACAACTTCCAATGACGGAGATAAAAATAGCTTTGTTAATCTCCTTGGTTTAGAAAAAGCTAGGCAAAGTGCTGATATACTTTCAAAAAAGTTAAGCGATCAATTACAAAACTTTGACACACGATTGAAACAACAGCTCCAACCGATTTTAGAAAAATACCTGAACAGACATAAAGGATAAGATGTGGATACGACAATGATGCAAAAAATGGCTGACACCATTAGATTTTTAGCGGCAGATATGGTACAAAAAGCAAACTCAGGCCATCCGGGTGCACCAATGGGTTTAGCGGATATTGCAACCATACTAAGCTCTCATTTAAAACATAACCCGAAAAACCCTAAATGGCTCAACCGTGACCGTCTGGTTTTTTCAGGTGGACATGCAACAGGTCTTATCTATTCACTTTATTATCTTTGGGGTTATGGTCTGGAGATCGAAGATCTTAAAAATTTCCGTCAGTTTAATTCAAAAACTCCGGGTCACCCTGAGTATGGACACACTGAAGGTATTGAGATCACTACAGGTCCTTTAGGTCAGGGATTTGCCAATGCGGTTGGTTTTTCTATGGCAAGCAAGTATATGGGGGCACAACTTAATGCTCCGGCAGCAGATCTTATTGATCATCATGTCTATTGTCTGTGCGGGGATGGCGATTTGGAAGAGGGTATCTCTTATGAGGCTGCTTCGATTGCAGGGCACAACAGACTTGATAATCTGATTGTGATCTATGATTCTAATAATATTACGATTGAAGGTTCTACAGATCTATCGATTTCAGAAGATATTCGTACACGCTTCGAAGCTCAAAACTGGATGGTTTTAGAGATCGATGGGCATAACTTTGAGGCTATTGATACGGCTATTGTCGAAGCTAAAAAGGCGGATCGTCCGGTTATTATTATTGCTAACACGATCATTGCTAAGGGTGCAGATAAACTTGAAGGAACCCATCACTCTCACGGAGCACCTTTAGGTGATGAAGAGATTGCGACTGCTAAGAAAAAAGCAGGATTTGATCCGGATAAAACCTTTCATGTCGACGCTGATGTATTGACACGTTTTAGAGCAGCGATTGAGCTTGGTGATCTGGCAGAGCGTGAGTGGAAGCACTCGCTTAAAGAGATGCCATATGTAGAGCAAAATGAAGCTTTAGAGCAGTTTTTAAATCCGGATCTTGGGCGTATCAGCTATCCAGAATTTGATGGTGATGTTGCTACACGTGATTCTAACGGCCAGATCATGAACGCTATTGCAAGAGCCTTACCTGGTTTCTTAGGAGGGTCTGCCGATCTGGGTCCATCTAACAAGACAACGCTTAAAGATATGGGTGATTTTCCTAAAGGCAAAAACATCTATTTTGGTATTCGTGAACATGCGATGGCAAGTATCGTTAATGCAATGGCTCTTTATGGTCCATTGAAACCATTTTCTGCAACGTTTTTTGTATTTTCAGACTACCTCAAACCAGCCGTAAGAATTGCAGCACTATCAGGTATCCAGCAGTTCTTTATCTGGACGCACGACAGTATCGGTGTGGGTGAAGATGGTCCGACACACCAGCCGATCGAGCATCTTTCTCAGTTTAGAGCTCTACCAAATATGTATGTCTTCCGTCCGGCTGACGGTGCGGAAAATATCGCTTCATGGAAAAAAGCTCTAGAGATGACGACTTCACCATCTGCCTTTGTCTGTTCACGCCAAAAGCTTCCGAAGCTTCCAAATGCTCCGCTTGTCGGAAGTATGGAACAAGGCGGTTATCTTTTAGCTCAAAATGAAGGAGCAACCGTGACACTGATGGCGTCAGGTTCTGAAGTGAGTGTGGCACTGGAGACGCAAAAAACATTAGAAGCTAAAGGTGTGAAAGCGAATGTGGTATCGGTTCCATGTTTTGATCTATTGATTGAACAAGATAAAGCTTATATCGATTCTATTATTAAGCCGGACACGAAAGTGTATGCTATTGAAGCGGCTCGCGGTATGGAGTGGTACAAATTTGCTGACGAGATTATTAACATGGACAGCTTTGGTGCATCGGCTCCTGCCGGAGAGCTTTTTAAACATTTCGGTTTTGATGCCCAAGTGATTGCAAACGCTATTACAGCATAAGCTCTCTTAAATGGGCAGAGTGCCCACATTTTAAAACCCTTTTTTTTCTGATATAATAGGTCAGTTTAAAAAAGGAGTTCCCTTGAAAAAAATCCTACTCATACTACTAACACTCTCTTTGTCTTTATGGGCCAACCCTTTTGCAACCATCAATAAGGTTGAAGGTGTAGCCAAAGTACAACATCCGGGTTCGATTAAAAAAAGCAAGATTAAACCGGGCGAGACGATTACTGCGGGAGATACCCTGTTAACCTATCGCAGTGCCAAAGTGGTCTTGACCATGAGTGACAAAACAAAAATTGTGGTTAATGAGTATGCCAAACTGGAACTTTTAAGTGCCAATGAGTTCGCTCAAAGCGGCGGTAAGGTCTTTTTTAAAGTGACCAAACGTAAAAGCGGAAAAGGTCTGAAAGTCAAAACACCCTTTGCCATCATCGGTGTTAAGGGTACGCAGTTTGTCGTAACGGATTCTGAAAAAGATAAGTCTTTAGCTCTTAATGAAGGTTTGGTCGGTGTTGATTCACCTTCTGGCAAAGCTTTTGCTCTGTTAGATAAAGAAAAACTGGATGCAGCCATGGCAGGTGGTCCGAAAAGTGAGATGTCAGAGTTTGAGCAGTATAAAAAAGAGCTCATGGCTGAATTCACTGAGTATGTGAAATCTTTTGATCTTAAGCCGGGGAAAAAACTGAGTTTTAAGGGTCAAAACGTCACACAGAGTTCCATGGATGATAGTGATGGTGCCATGTTTAAGCAGTTTATGAATGATGCCCAGTTTAATGCAATCTCTAATGAACTTGAAGAGATGGGAAAAGATATGAAATCCAAAGAAGATCCTTTTTCTGATTTCTGATGAAACCTAGTCAAACAAAACACTTTCTTCTTACCCTTTTATTAGGAGCGGTCCTGCTTTCTATTTGGAAGTATGAGGTCTCCCCTTTTCATGACTTTTCACTCCGTTTTGATGATATAAACTTTAAATTTCATGATAAAAAACCGCATGAAGATATTGTTTTTATAGC
>JBFHUP010000058.1:0-8182 GCA_041589975.1 Sulfurimonadaceae bacterium
AATCGCATCAAGTCTACAGCGGTTTTGACTATCTCCACCCTCTTTACCTGCAACCAAAACACGCATCTGTGTTGCCACAAAAGAAGAGCCCAATGCGGCATCCTGCATTAAAGGCATCTTATAGACAGCCCCGCAATCATTGCGTTTGAGGTTGATATGATTGGGTCCGCCCCTATCTTTTTTAGGATGCTGTTGCAACATCCCTTTGTTGATCTCACTTACCGAGAGATAGAGCTCATTGCGGTCACTGTTATAGGTAATGCCTTCAAGTTTTCGAAACTCAGTCGTGGCTCCTTGTAAAGCTGCATAACGTCTGCTCTCCAGCCTTGAAGCCAATCGATCCATACCCTTTTTCAGTTTTAGACACTCATAGCCAAAGGTAGTGTTGACCGAATGAAAGTCCTTTGGACAGCTTCCTTCTTGAGGCATAACTTTGTCAAACATATCAAAAAATCCCATACCAGAATCAATCGCTTTTTTGATCTCATCATCCGTTGCAAACCCCAGATCAATCCAGTGAAGTTTGCCCATCTTACCATCCTCTTCCCATCTCGCACTGTAAAGGTGTCCTGATGTCAGATCTTTGGGTCTTGAAGCGATAAACATAAAAAATCCGACATTGCTTCCATCATCACTCATATAGACCGTTTTTTCATCTGGCATGACGTAGGCAAGCTCATGTGAAAAACGTCCTAAGGCATAATGCTTTTGGCTTCTGACATCACCCTTTTTATTTAAAATCTCTACCTCCGGAATCCAGCCATAGTTATAAAGATTAACCCTCGTATCATCACCTAAAAAGTAGTCTGCCATAGGCTTTTGTGTTATACGCAGTGCTGCATCAGGGGCATACTCTTCACTGCCTAAATGTGTGCCCCACGGAGAGACACTGCCTGCACAAGGAAGCCAAAGCCCCCCTAAGTGACTAAAATCTATAGCTTGGGTCTCTACAGCCTTCAGCAAACCCTTGGAAGTCTGTTTCAGTCGTGTCAGATACATTGCCGCAGGTATGGTTTCAAAGTGGGTAATAAGAAACAGCTCCCCGTCCACCTCATGCAGTGACGAAAAATCATTGGCATCACTGATAAAAAGCTGTTGCTGCTTTATATCTAAAATAGCTCCAAAAATCCCCTGGCCGATCTTATCCCCGCTTCGGGCTATCGTGTGATAAAAAAGCGGATAACTTTTGCCATTGAGTGTCAGTTGATTGCTGCTTTGAATGCTTTGTTTCGCACTCAAAGAAAAAGGAGGCTTGATAGCTTTAAAATGCAAATCAGCTGCATCTAAAAAAAAGGCACTAAGTATAAACAGGAATAAGGTTTTCATCTCACCATTATAGCTGTTTACGCACCTTTTTTACGATGTACGAGTGAAAAAATAGCCGGCAGCAGCAGTAAATCTGCAATCACAGCAAAGATAAGAGCGACAGCTGTGACCAATCCAAAATGGAAGTTTGGACTAAACTGACTAAAGACAAAAATCAAAAAGGCCAAGGCTAAAATAATCGTCGTAAAGATGATGGCAGAGCCGGCATACTGCATCACATAAGCTAAGGCATGCTCAAGATCCTCTCCCCGTTTTCGTGCTTCAAAATACTTAACCAAAAAATGTATAGTATCATCAACAGCAACACCGATAATAATGGCACCAGAGATGGCAACGCCAATATCAATATCAATATGAAGCCACCCCATAACGCCCACAACCAATACAATCGGTATAATATTGGGTGCAATAATCAGTGGCAAGAGCTTGAGGTTTTTAAAGATAAACATCATCATCACGGTTACGGCAATCAAAGCCAACATAATGGAGTCAATCAAGGTATTAGTTACATCAGCTTGCATATGGGCAAACATCGATGTCTGTCCATTGACTTGGGCCGTATAAGGGGTATGCTCTTTCCACCATCTCTCTGCCCAGCTTATCATCTCAAGGTCTAAAGAGGTGTTAACAATATTTGCCGTACAGCTGATACGAAAATATTGCTCAGTAACATCCACTTTATCATTGATCTCCATCCCCTTGGGCAATGAAAAACTGTACAGCAGCAGATATTGGGCAATCAGCTCTTTACTATCTGGAACACTTTTACTCTGATTAAGCACCTTATTGAAGTTTTTAATCACATCAACAAGAGAGCTGACATGCCTGATATCCTTATACTCTTCTTTATAAGCCTTTTTAAAACGTTCTACGGCTTTCATAAAGTCAGGATTATTGATCTCGCCCTTGGCTTTCGTATCAACCACCACTTCATAAGTCATCGGACCGGAAAGATGATCCTCTACAAAATGGACACCTTGTCTAAAAGGAACATCCTTGTCAAAATAACGGATGGTATTGGAGTCAACTTTAACACTGCTTATACCTATAGCTGTTATGATAAAAAGCGACACGGTTGCAAGCAGTATACGTTTATCATGCTTCATAATATAACGGGCATAATGCAAAGCAAAACGGGAACTTCGATGCTCTTTATCCTGAACCGGCTGAATTTTAAGATTTAAAATCGCTAACATGGCAGGTATAAACAAGATGGTTAAAGCAAAAGCAAGCAGTGCAGCATTGGCCGTTGCGATACCTAAAGTCTTGATCGGTACGACATTACTAATACCTAAAGAAGCAAATCCAGCAGAAGTGGTCAGTGAGGTAAATAGAATCGCTAAAAAGTTTTTATGTACGCTGTAGTGAATTGCGGCATGGTTGCTCATCCCTTTTTTACGCCCCAGGATATAAATCCACAGTAGGTGCATTGCATCTGCGATACCGATAGCGACGATAAAAACCGGCATATTTGCCGTAAAATTATTGAGTTTAAACCCAAGCAGTGTCTGTACTGAAAGTACTATCACAAAGGTAAAAATAACAACAAGCATACTGAGTATCATCGCCGATGGACGCCTTAGTATCAACCATAATAAAAGCATGACAATGAGTAATACCAGCGGTGTAAAAGTACCCATATCATGCTGGGCTATATCCACAAATGCAGTATTAATGATTGGTCCGCCATTGAGATAAAACTTTACGCCTGAGTCTCGTTCGGCTTGAACAATCTTTGATACTGCATCTCGTAAAAATTCATTAATACCTGCTACATCACTTGCTTTAGGTGTCATTCGAGCAACGATGATGGTTGTCTTAAGATCTTTAGAGATCATCCGTTCCATGATAAGCTCTTCATCTAATGCGATCTGCTCTTTGGCCTTAAAATCCGCTGCCTTCATATCCGCCAAAGTATTGATATCGATAAAATTCTCTACAATAACATCATCAGGTTCTTCAGGGTTGGCATGAATATATTGATAATTGGTAATAGAGTCGACTCTGGCTATATAGGGTGTCTCCCAAAGCTTTTGAGTCATCCGATCAATCATCGCCAATGTTTTGGCATTAAAGATCCCCGCTTCGTTTGTAAAACTAATCGATACGGCATCATCATTGCCGAAGACTTCCCGAAACTTGTCATAATCTTGTAAGATTTTGGAGTCCTCATCAAACCAGATGCGATAACTCCCTTCAAAACTGATGTTTTTTAATTGATACGCAAAGCCTATGGTCAACAAAGGAATTAAAATGGCAATAGACCACCGAAATTTTATAAGACTCGTAACGAATTTTTCCACAATCCTATCCTTAAAAATGATAACTCAGATGAAAACGCAGACTCTGCAGACGGCCTAAAGAGGCATACGCTGTATTGTAGGCTTCAGATGGCTCGATATATTGATACTTCATTTGAAATTTCATGCCGCCTTGCATACGGGTCTCATACTCGGCACTGTAAGCAGCTTCATCATACTCAGTATCCATAATCGCTCCTAAAAGTAATGAGCTGTCATCTGCATCATTAAAACTAAATCGCAGACCTAGAAAAAGATCATTTTGGAACACTTCATAGAGTTGCAGATCTGTTCTTTTACCAGCTTCCAAAGTCTCATAATGATAATATTCTGCAATCAATCCCAGTTTGCCATCTTGTGTCATAAAGGGTTCAATCTCATGTTCAAACCCCAAAGCTGCCTGCCAATAATCCGAGACTGTAGGCTCTTTAAGGACGTCTGCATAAACAAATTCAGCTTTAATCAACGTCGCACCCGCTACCATCGTGTTATAACTTAAAAACTTGTTCACCAGATAACTGTTTGCTTGAATCACATTGGGATTAAAACTTTTAAAAGTAAAAAACTTCTGACTGTCATACCCATGCTGCAGTATCAAAGCATAATCCAAAGCGTTATCCCACTGTGTCGAAGCCGTATAGGATAGATAGCTTGTCGGATAATTCCGTTTATCCTGCACAATCAATCGCTCTTCAAAAGCGATATCAGTCGGTAAAAAGTAGTAGCCGTACGGGGTTGCAGATATCTTTTGATCCTGTTCATAATGTTTTACCATCACTGAAAGTTCCCCATTTTCAGTAAAGTAGCTGTATTGCGTGTTCCATACACCCAGTTTATCACTCTCATGTGTGCTGTTTCTTAAGTCCAAAGGATTAAACACGTCAGTGATATTTTTAGCCTCCAAAGCTCCCCAATGACGCAGCTTCTTTCCTATCAGCAATGTGGAACTGCCTTGGCCAAACTCCCAAGCGGTATATAACTCATCAACACGGGCAAAACTTCTTTTGACCTTCTCACTGTGACTTTGAGTATCATCCAGATCACCTTGAGCATAAATCTTGTAAAAAAGCTTAAAATTGTTTTTTTTATAAGCACCTTCTACTTTTTGTATCAGTGTCAGGCTCTGATCATGTTTACCATCTGCTTTAGTGACAAAGGACTCATTTTCTATCGCTGTTGATCCAGAGAACTCCCAGGCTGCATAGATAGGTGTTGCAAATATAAAAAGTATCACCCACCTTTTTAGTCTCATTTTTTTAAGACCCTTTTGTGGAAATGTTTTGATGATAGCCCCACGTTAACTTTTTGATCACTCCATACAAGAATACTCTTTTTGTTGTTATCAAAGTTCATCATCTCAATTTTCCCCATTCTCCATACACCGGAAATCTTTTGATAGTCACTAAAGCGTGCCCGTTTAAACAGCTCTTTTTTGCGATCATAATACTCCACTTTTCTAACCAAAAAATCTTTACTGTCTATGTAGGAAACCACTTTAGTATAACCTGAGTTTTTAGAGACCGGTTTTGATTCAACCTTAAAAACCTTCTGCCCGTCAAGCTCCATTTCAACTGCCTCACCTTCATAACGGTACTTTTCTACACTGAAATTGCTCAAATCCTCATAGGCAAATTCACTCCCCATAAAAGAGCCTGATTTATTTTTAGAAGCGATCCTTTTGACACGCTTTAAAGCAGGCAGATAAAGCCACTGATCATCATCTTTATCAAAATGTTCGTAATTTAAAAACTTGGTACCTTTGACATCAGCCGGTGACAAAAACTCCATAAGTGATTTATCACCCCCCTTTAGTTCTAAAGATTTCATTCGCATCAGACGTACCCGTGTATCACCTTGGGCATTGATCAAAGTCATTTGCATATTGGACTGTGCATCACCATAGCCGTCCATAACTTTGTCCGCTTTTTGTGCTACGTCAAAGTTACTTAATGCCATCAACTCTGAGGCTGAAAACAGCAACATAAGGATAGATAGAAATTTTTTTAACATGATAAATCTCCTGATAAGAAATCATTATACATCATTGCACAAAAAAATAAAGATTACAAGCTTTATGTGAACAATGTCAACATTGTATTATAAAATGTAAACGTTGTCAACATTAGAGATTTTATGCTACCATGTCACATGCCAAATTCAAGTTCAATTAAAAAGCCAAAAACCTCTTACCACCATGGCAATTTGAAAAAAGCCCTTTTAGAGACAGCCCTTGATATTATCGATAAACAGGGTCTATCCCATCTTACTGTTCGACTCCTTGGCCAACATTTAAATATATCAAGATCAGCAATCTATCGTCATTTTGATTCCAAAGAGAGCCTCATACATGAAGTACTTTTAGCCGGATTTGAAAAGTTAGATAGTGTGTGTGATGCTATATTGTTAGAAAAAGAAAAAAGTATCACACAAAGACTTTTTGATATGGGGCATGCCTACCTTGATTTTGCTATTAGGCATCCAAACCTCTATCGCATTATGTTTGGCCATGAAGTCCAAGAGACCCGTGAAGAGAAGTGTGATATTACAGACAAAGATCTCAAAACAGGATTTCATGCTTTGGTTGACCTATTACAGCAAGGCCAGAACGAGGGCATCTTTGTTCCATGTGATCCTATGATTCAAGCTCTGATGACCTCTTCAGTCGTTCATGGCTTGGCATCACTTCATATTGATGGTCACCTGCATATACAACAAAACTTACAAATTATTTTCGAACTCTCTTTTAAGACACTCCTTGAGGGAATAACTCCACGTTAACCATTTTTATTTACAAAACATTCATCTTTTTCTTATTTATGCTAGAATCTATAAACCTTTCAAGCAATAAGGTCCTAGAATGAAAAAACTGCTTCTCTTATTTGTGTTACCTCTTTTTGTCTATGCTAAAGAGGTGACTATTGCCGTTATTGCTATTCACGGGCTGCAAACTGCTCTCAAAGAGTGGCAGCCTACTATAGATCATATCCAAAAGGCTCTTCCCCAACACCAATTTAAATTAGTTGCGTATAAACCTACGGAGGTTTTTCGACTCAAAGATGCTATAGATGCTAAAAGTGTAGATTTTGTTATTACGCAACCAGCTATTTATATTGAATTGGAACTTGAAAAAGGCGTATCTAAAATTTTAACCATGATAAAACATCTTGGCATTGCCCAATTTGGTTCCGTTTTAATTACCCACAAAAAGAGTCAGATAACACAACTTAAGCAGATCAAAGGCAAAACCGTTTCTGCTGTAGCTCCGCTAGGCTTCGGAGGGTGGCTCATAGGCTATGAGATACTGCTTAAAGAGGGTTTTGATCCACTCAAAGATGCCCGAGTAACATTTGAAGGGACTCAGATCAATGTTGTTAGGGCTGTTTTGAATCAACAAAGCAGTGTTGGCGTCATTCGAACCGGATTGCTTGAAAAACTCCAAAAGAAGGGCTTTAAGGGGTTAGAACAACTCAGGGTTTTAAATCCTCAAATCAGAAACGATTTCCCTTTCAAACTTAGTTCCCCGCTTTATCCGGAGTGGGCATTGGCAAAAAGTCTTGATACACCACATCCATTGGCAGTGGAAGTTGCCAAAGCTTTTTTGACCATCACCAAAGATTCCAAAGCCGCACAAAGTGCCTCGTATGAGTCTTGGACTGTACCTTATGATTATCAGCCCGTTCATGAGTTAATGCAAAACCTTAGAGTGGGTCCCTATAAAGATTACGGTAAAGTCACGATTGCTGCCTTTATCAGTGAGTATCGCTATCTCCTTACCGTTGTTTCCATGCTATTTGTGTTACTCATAGTATTTTTGATCTATAACCGCTATATGAATAAAAAACTTTATACAGAACGGGAGTTAAAAAACAAAGCACTCAACGAACAAGAGACCATCTTTGATCTCCAAGTAAGTCTGCTTTTTGTCATCAAAAACCATAAACTCATTCATGCAAACAAAGCTTTTTTACGATTTTTTGGTGTGACATCCATAGAGACATTTAATAAACAACACCCCTTAATTATCGAGTTCTTTGAGTACCAAGAGGATAGTAGCTATCTTAGTACGAAACTGCATGGGAAACAATGGATAGATCTATTGCTTAACAATCCCAAAGAACACTACAAGGTCAAAATCAACAAAACGATCTTTGCCATTAACCTCAAAGAGTTATCAGCAGAAGAAGGAAGTTACATTGTCATGTTGAGTGACATCACTTATCTAGAAGATTCTAAGGTCTACCTTGAATCCCAGATTGCATTAGCCAAAGAGGAAATCAGAGAAAAGGAAAAAGAGCTCTTTCAACAATCTAAACAAGCTGCCATGGGTGGACTGATCGGTATTATCGCTCATCAACTCAAACAACCACTCAGCGTTATAAGCACTCTTAATAACAATCTTCTGCTTGATATCGGACTTGACAATTATGACCCGCAAGATTTTCATCAAAAAATCGAGCTTTCCAATCAAAACATCTTTATAATGTCCTCTACCATTGATGACTTTCGAACCTTTTTTAGTCCCAATAAGAGAGCTGCAAGTTTTTTACTTGATCACT
>JBFHUP010000059.1:0-8097 GCA_041589975.1 Sulfurimonadaceae bacterium
GAAAGCTTTAACCCTTAATTTAGCTCACAGTTTTGATCTGAGTATCAGTGATAAAGAAGTGATCCAAGAGATCCAAAAAACAGCGGACTTCCAAAGAGACGGGAAATTTGATCTTTCCAAATACAAAAGCCTGCTTAAACGCATCCGCTACCAAAACAGTGACTATGAGCAACAAGTACGTGAAGGTCTGCTTACGACAAAGATTATGAAGCAACTTCAACCTAAAGAGGCTCGCCATGAAGTTGAAGCCTTTGTAACAGCTCAATCCATTGCAGACAAAATCACTTATAAAGTTTTAGACAGTACAAACTATAAAGTCACCATTAACCCTAAAGCCCTTAAAGAGTTCTGGAACTTTCAAAAAAACAACTTTATGACCTCTGAGGTGATAAAAGTAGCTAAAGTGACACAACATGCCTTAACACCTCAATATCAAGATAGTGATATTGAAGCCTTTTACAACAAGCAACGCAGTGAGTTTTTGGATAAAGAGGGGAAGGTTAAAGAGTTTGAAGAAGCCAAAGCCGATGTCATAGCCATGATGAATGATTATGAAACAGAAAAGGCAGCCAACTATCTTAAAGTAGCATGGAAAAAATTTGACCAAGGCAAAACCGATGCCTCAGGCAAAAAACCGACATTCAATCACAAAATCGAAACCTTAGAATTTAAAACAGATGAAGCTCCTATAAGTGCAGAGGTCATCAAAAAACTCAAACTGCTTCCAACAAAAAAACCCTACCTTAAAGCTGAAAAAGAGGGTGAAAACTATGTAGTTTATAAACTTCTAGAGGTTCAAGCTCCGCGTCCAAAAAGTTTTGAAGAAGCCAAAGTGGCAGTAACGCCGCTGTTTATCGCGTCAGAAAAGAAAAAGATGCTGCAAGAGGCTATCACTAAAGAGTCCCAAGGCTTTAAAGGAGCTACAACACCATTTTTAACAGCTCAATCGACGCAAGGCATTGAGGGTCTTAACGCTCAAGAGACAGCCATGGCACTCAAAGAGCTCTTTAAATCTGACAAAAAGCTTGGCACTATTGCTATTTCGAACACAAAAGTGCTATTATACGACATTCAGGAACAAAAGTTGCTTCTGAACAAACACGCAGATAAGGCGTTAAAAGCCTCTGTTCAGGCATCAAAAAATCAGGCATTTTCCAATGCATTGATCGAAACCTTGGATAAAACCTATCCAACGATAAATTATTTACAATAGGACCTAAGCTTGCAAAAGACAGTATTAGCCATTGACATAGGATCAACGAAGATTTGTGCGATTATTGCAAAATCAGAAGGTGGCACTACTGCTATACTGGGTGCTGATATCACAAAAGCCTCCGGATTTAAAAAAGGGAGCATCACCAATATCGATGAAGCCTCCAAGTCGATCAAGCAGGCTGTAGACGGTGCCAAACGTATCGCCGGTATGGATGTTACACGGGCTATTGTCTCGATCTCATCATCCTATACCAAAAACATGGAAAGCTCAGCCATTGTTAATATTCCTAACAAAGAGATCGGGATTAAAGAGATCAACCGAGTCATGCAGACCTCTTTATACAACGCCAATATCCCAGCTGATTATGAGATTGTACACGCACTGCCATACAACTTCAAAGTAGATGAGCAGGACTATATCGAAGATCCTTTAGGCATGAATGCTTCTCGACTTGAAGTTGAGACCTATATCATCACCAGCCAAAAATCCAATCTCAATAACATCCGCAAATCTGTCAAAGCAGCCGGTATTGAACTTGACAACATAATCTTAAGCGGTTATGCCAGCTCCATCTCAACACTCAATGAAGATGAAAAATCCTTAGGGTGTGCCGTTATTGATATGGGTGGAAGCACCAGCAACTTGGTTATTCATGCCGGAAATGCGATACGTTTTTCTGACTTTTTAGGTGTGGGATCTAAGCATATCACCAATGACCTTTCCATGGCACTGCATACGCCGCTTAATGTCGCTGAAAAGGTCAAGACTACGCATGGAACACTCAGATCTGCGTCAAGTGACCGCATTGAGATCCCGGTTATCGGAGATGAATCAGCAACCCAAGAGGTCTCTTTAGAAGTTGTTTACAACGTTATTTATGCCCGTGTTGAAGAGACCTTAATGATCTTGGCCAATGCCCTGGAAAAGAGTGGCCTTAAAGACTATTTGGGAGCAGGCGTCATTTTAACAGGCGGGTTTACCAAACTTGAAGGGATCAGAGAATTAGCCATTGCCATCTTTGATAACATGCCGGTACGTTTGGCTCGGCCGCAGCGTATGGAGGGTCTGTTTGATCAACTCAATGACCCAGCGTTTTCTACAGCTATCGGTTTGGTACAGTACAGCATGGGTGAATTCACACCGTATGAGATTGATATCAATAAGAATTTACGTCATAAAAAAGAGCCCGCTGCTGCACGTGAAGAGATCAAACTTCACAACATAGAAGCAGAGAAAGCCCAAGAACAGGCTTTAAAAGATCACCAAAGTGACGATATACTTGAACAAGGGTTTGGAGTGGTTGCACAAAACCGTCCAACAGAAGCTAAGACTTCGCCATTAACCAAATTTTGGCGATGGGCTACACAACTATTTTAGAAGGAACACAGATCATGGAAAGTCAACCATTTATTATTGAAGAGCACAAGCCGCATTTAGGTGCTAAGATCAAGGCTATCGGTGTTGGTGGTGGTGGTAGCAACATGATCAACCATATGATTAAAGCGGGTGTTAAAGGTATTGAGCTTTATGTAGCCAATACGGATGCCCAAGCACTTCATACCTCACTGGCTCCTAATAAGATCCAGCTGGGTTCCAAACTGACTAAGGGTCTGGGTGCCGGTATGAAGCCTGACACAGGAAAAGAGTCAGCTATTGAGGCAAACGAAGAGATTCGTGCAGCACTCGAAGGTGCTGATATCGTATTTATCGCGGCAGGTCTTGGTGGCGGTACCGGTACGGGTGCAGCTCCTATTATCGCAAATATCGCTAAAGAGCTGGGGATTTTAACCATCTCAGTTGTGACAAAACCTTTTAAATTTGAGGGTAAAAAACGACAAAAATTTGCAGATGCAGGTCTGGAAGAGCTTAAACGTGAAAGTGACTCTATCGTTGTTATTCCAAATGAAAGACTCCTTTCGATCATCGATCGCTCTATGGGCATGAAAGATAGCTTCAAACTGGTTGACTCTGTGCTCTCTAATGCGGTTACAGGAACATCTGGTGTCATCCTTGATACAGGCTGTGGTGATGATATCAATGTCGACTTTGCTGACTTACGTACGGTTATGAGTTATAAAGGACTGGCACTTATGGGTATGGGTGACTACTCTGGTGAAAACTCACCATTTGAAGCTCTGCAAATGGCTGTTGAATCACCGCTGCTTGACAATCTATCAATCAATGGAGCGATGGGTGTTATGGTTCATTTTCAAATGCATCCATCTGTGTCACTGTTTGAACTCTCTGCGGCGATGGAAGAGATCATTCATGACACCGTTGATGAAGAAGCTGATGTTATCTTTGGAACCAGTACCAATGAAAACCTTGATGAGAATCAAGTTATCGTTACCTTGGTAGCCACAGGCTTTGAGCGTACTTTAGCAGTTTCACAAGGGATTAACAACCAAAGCTATGAGAACATTCAAATGAAGCAGCCAATGGAACAAGAGAGTGTTGAACAGCCTACACAGGTTCGTCGTGTTGTCGGTGGATACGAAAGTGATGACACTTTAGATATCCCTACCTATCTTCGTCAACAAAAAGATTAATAATGACCTCCTCCTCTGAGGAGCTTATTAAAGCAAAAACCCTTCTTGGTCTGAGTGACCGAACAACCCTCGCAGAGATCAAATATCACTACAAACAGCTTATGAAAGAGTGGCATCCCGATAAACACCCAGATAATGTCGAAAAAGCCAAAGAGATGTCTATTTTGATTAACAGTGCCTATGAGAAGATTCTTAACTTTACTAAACACTATACCCTGGATTTTAGTGAAAGCTCCATACGCTCTCAGGCTCAAAGTCCCGCCCAATGGTGGGAAGAACGGTTTGGTTTTAAGTAAAATCGCACAAAATTTACCAATTTAGTATGAAGTTTCATTTTTTTGATATATAATAGATACACCTTGTTTATAGAGAAAGATTATGAATGAAATAGCCAAACTCGCATCACTTGCCAAAGATAAAAGTGTACTTTATGTTGAAGATGATAAAGATATTCGTGAGAATGTCACAGAACTTCTAAACAACCTCTTTGGCAATGTACAAAGTGCCGTAGATGGACAAGATGGTCTTAACTGCTACAAAGAGGGCACTTTTGACTATCTCATTACAGATATCAAGATGCCTAAAATGAATGGTATTGATATGATTGAAGCAGTATTAAAGATCAATCCAGATCAGGAAGTGGTCATTACCACAGCTCATGATGAAGAGGAGTATCTTGCGAAATTCTCAGATATGGGAGTTTCTCAGGTTTTACAAAAACCTATCACCTTTGAATCCCTCCTGACAACCCTCAAAGATATCGTCCAGTAACCCCTTCTCACGGGTTATTTTTGAAATAATTTTTTACCCCCAAAGCCAGACCTAAAGCCAATCGTTGTTGATACTTTTCATTAACTAAGTAGCGTGCCTCTTTAGGACTTGTGACAAACCCTACTTCTACAAGTACTGCAGGCATTTGTGCCCCTACCAAAACCCAAAATGGACCCTTTTTGACGCCACCGTCTCGTACATAACTATAATACTTTCTTAAGATACCCAGCATTCCCCGCTGCAGATCAATAGCCAACTTATTAGACGCTACTATCTTTTGACTGTTTAAAAGCCTTAAAAAGCTCTCTTTAGCAAAATAATTCATCGTTTCAACATCTTTACTATTTTCCGTTGCTGCTACGTTTTTAGCCCGTTTACTGCTTGTAGGTGATAGGAAATAAGTCTCAATACCATGGTGTCTTTGATATCTTCCTTTTTTTGCTACGGAATTGGCATGAATGGATATAAAAAGGTCAGCTTTTTTGTAGTTGGCAAAAGCAGTTCTATTTCTCAGTCCAATATAGGTATCACTGTTACGGGTCATATAGACCTGATACCCTAACTTTTCAAGTTCCCGTTTAAAACGCTTTGATATTTGAAACACAATAACCTTTTCGCGGTAACGCTTGTAACCCACTGCACCGCCATCTCGACCACCATGACCTGCATCAATCACTACGACTTTTTTCTTACTGCTATAGTTACGGTAGCTTGTTTCGACCGTAGGAACTGCTTCTTGTATCTCTCCTAAGCTGATTATCAGTTCTCTACCGCGTCTGGAGTATTTTAAAGGTAACTCATGAGCACTTTCTAAAACGAGTCGAACACGATCTTTTTGTGCAGTGTTGATACGAATTGCTTTAAGCGATTTTCGCTCCAATGTGATATATTTGTTCGCCTTGGCACTAATATCAAAAATATAGCGGTAATGATTATTGAACTTTTTATCCAGTAAAAAATAGTTAATCTGAGGCTCTTTTACAGTTGAGGCAAATGAGAGAACTATATAACCGGACCGCCAACGGGCACTCTTCAGATAATTAACGGAAACCTTTTTATCTGCTTTTTCAGATGATTGTTGGGACTCAGGAAGCACTTTACCGCCCAGTTTAATTAACTCTCTACGGTACTTCTCAATATTAATATGAAGCAGTCTGCCTGCTTTAACAATGCCTTCTACCGCCTGAATACGAAGATCTTTATTATCTTGCATAATAGCATTAATACGTAAGTTTTTAAATTCGTGGTAAGCTTTGAGAATTGATTTGGTATTTTTTTGTGCCATCCATTTATGAGCACGATCTAAACTGGCATCAGCCAAAGCCAGTTGAGATATCAGAAGAAAGGTAAGAAATAGAAACCTCAACATCTCTTGGTATTACTTTTGGCCAGTTGCTAGCTCTTTCATAACCTCTTTAACCGAGACAAGTTTATCGATACGATAACCATTGCTCCCTGTAAAAAATAGGCCCAACTCTTTGTTGCCTTCATAGGCATCACTCAATCGATCTGCAATACAAAAGCCGACAATCTTAGCCTCAACACCACGATGACATGGAGCCACACAGTTAGAGATACACTTAATCTCCGGTCCCGTCCGTGTTTCGATCATCTCGACAAGTTTCGTACGAACACCGCGAGCAGGATAGCCTACAGGAGATTTTAGCAACTGAATATCCTCTTTCTTAGCTCCTAAAATAACCTCTTTAAAGTTATCATGAGCATCACACTCATGCGTTCCAAGAAAACGGGTTCCCATTTGAACGCCGTCAGCTCCCAATTCAATCATTTTGGCAATATCATCATGATCCCAAACACCCCCTGCTGCAAACACAGGAAAATCTCCCCATTTTTTTGCCTCGGCAACTACAGGTGCGACAAGGTTTTCCAGCTGATACTCTTCCATAGAACACTGCTCATAGGTAAACCCTTGATGCCCGCCACTTAAAGGCCCTTCTAAAACAATAGCATCAGGAAGACGGTTGTAACGCTGTTTCCAACGTTTACAGATGATTTTTAATGCTTTGGGTGAAGACACAATAGGAACCAGTGCCACATCGGGATAATCTTCAGTAAATTCTGGCATATTAGTAGGTAGGCCAGCACCTGTAATGATAATGTTGGCTCCTGCTTCACAGGCGTCTTTGACCACACGACCGTAATCATTGATCGCATATAAAACATTAGCTGCCAGTGGCTTATCACCACAGATCTTACGGGCATTTTTAAAGATCTCAATGAGTGCCGCTTTTGAGTAAAAATTTTGCACCTCTAAAGGACGTTCTGCTACCAACTTCTGAACATGCTCTTTCTTCTCATAATAACCTGTTCCTACAGCAGAGACCGTACCTAAGCCACCCTCTTTTGATACTGTTCCAGCGAGTTGATCCCAACTGATACCAACACCCATTCCACCCTGAATGATGGGTAAGTCAATGGTATGTTTACCGATTTTTATTGGTTTAAGTTCCATTATCCTACCTTCACTTTGGCAAACTTGCGTTTGCCGATTTGCAGCACATATTCACCAGCTTCAAGCTGATAATCTTTATCCTGATTTTTGATCTGATCGATCTTAAAAGCACCCGCCATAATATCACGACGAGCCTGAGATGTTGATGGAGCGAGTTTGACATCCACTAAAGCTTTACAAACCCATATAGGAGCCTCTAGAGTATACTCAGGAATATCGGTCGGCAAAGCATTACCGACATGCACTTTAGCAAACTCATTTTCAGCCATATCGGCAGCATCCGTTCCATGAAAACGTTCTACGATCTCATAAGCTAAAGCCTCTTTCGCTTTTTTAGGGTGATAACTGCCATTAGCTACACCCTCTTTACGTGCATCGATTTCATCCAGAGTCAATGCACTTAAAAGCTCATAATAACGCCACATCAATTCATCCGAAATCGAAAGTACTTTACCATACATATCTTTAGGTTCATCTGTAACACCGATGTAGTTGTTTAATGATTTACTCATCTTATTAACGCCATCAAGCCCCTCTAAGATTGGCATCATCAATACGGCCTGCTGCTTTTTGACATCATAGGTTTTTTGCAAGGTTCGACCCATCAGCAGATTAAACTTCTGATCCGTTCCACCCAGTTCGATATCTGACTTAAGAGCTACACTGTCATAACCTTGCAGCAATGGGTAAAGAAATTCGGAAATAGAGATCGGCGTTTGGGACTTGTAACGCTTGTCAAAGTCATCACGTTCAAGCATTCTAGCTACATTAAACGTCGTTGTTAAAGCAAGCATCCCGGCTGCACCCAAAGGCTCAATCCATTCGGAATTAAAGACAACCTCCGTTTTTTCAGGATTTAAGATCTTAAAAACCTGCTCTTTGTAAGATTTGGCATTCTCTTGTATCTGCTCATCTGAAAGCAGTTTACGGGTCTCGCTCTTGCCGGTCGGATCCCCGATCTTTGCCGTAAAATCTCCAATCAGAAATTGAACACGCCCGCCATATTTTTGGAAAATAGCCAGTTTTTGCAGTAGTACCGTATGTCCCAGATGAAGATCCGGTGCAGTTGGATCAAATCCCGCTTTGAC
>JBFHUP010000060.1:0-8035 GCA_041589975.1 Sulfurimonadaceae bacterium
CTTGAACCTCACCTACCGGAGCAGAAAAAACCACTCTATCAAACTCTGGTACCATCTGACCCGGACCAAATTGACCTAAGTCTCCACCTTGTTGTTTTGATGGACACGCTGAGTATTCCATCGCTAATTCTGCAAAACCTTCACCATTTTCAATGCGTTTCATAAGATCCAGACACTCTTGTTCTGTTTGTACTAATATGTGACGTGCTTTAGCCAATGCCATTTCTCATTCCTTTAATTTTTGTGCCATTATACAAAAGCTTCTTTGAACTCTACTGACAAAAAAAGTTTAACGCCCCGGCCTAACCAGTTTTTTCTCACCGGACTGCTTATCATCAACAAAACTTCCAAGATACATTGCGTTGGTCTCATCAGTAAAAAAAGCCTTCCCTTCTCGTTTATCATTAACCCACTGGCCATCATAAATCTGTCCGTTGGCATAGGTCATTCTGCCTTTACCATGACGCACATAATTAAAAACGAGTCCTACATATTTGGATCCATCGGCAAACCGCAAACTCCCCTTGCCAAAAGGGATGCCGTCGATACTCTCACCGACATAACGCATACCGCGTCTGTTTCTTAGATCTTTGCGTTTTAAGCGGCGTAGATTTTTAAACCTCTTGTAGTTTTTCCAGCGACCATAAAGATAGTGCACCTTGGGATACCTCTCATACAATGAGATATAAAGTCTATCTATCTTGTCATACACGTACCACACGGATCCCTCTTTATAATTTCCGTTACGATCAAGGTCCTCTTTGTGATGCGACAATCTACCCATCTTTTCATAAAAGCTTATCATACTGGTATAAAAATATTCGGAATCATCATGATTTAAGTAAGCAAAGCTTTCAATAAGTTCTGCAACCATTTTCATCGAAGGATTGGGTATCGCTTCGAGTGCGTCAACTTTTCCCTGATAAAAACGTTTCTGCTTATATTTTTTTGCCAATGACTTAAAAGTCTCATAGGCAAGCTTGTACTGCTTGGATCGATACAGTTTCATTGCCTGTTCATACAAAGCATCACTTTCCGCTTTAATTCCGGTATTCAGACCTGCTGCTTTGAGAACTTTTTCAATCTTTTCATTAGGTTTAGTGAGGTACAAACTGTCATAATCCAAGGCAGTTCGTCCAAATCTATCTTTAGTGTAAATATCTATACCATGCTGAATTAAACGGCTTACTATGCGTTCATTGCCAACAGCGGCAGCCCTCATTAAAGGGGTATCACCCAGTTCAGCAGAGACAACATCTACCTTGACATGATGAGACAAAAGGTAATCCAAAGAGGCCGCTGTTTGATTTCTTTTAGAAAGTGCTTCAGAGCTTAAAACCCAAAAAAGCAGTCTTGAATTATCACAACTGGGGTCAAAACCGGCTTCAATAACGACACGACTCATGCGAAAACTTTCATCTTTAGTTAATACATCTAAAAAATCTTCACACTGCTTTAGTTGTGATACTGCTCCATGTTTAAGCAGCACTCTGACCATCGGTAAACTTTTAGCTTCAATAGCTACATGCAAAGGTGTGTGACCATTGGCATTTTCTCCAAATATATCAGCTTCTGCCTCAATCAAAAGATCAATCAAATCCTCTCTGTCATGATAAATCGCTTCCGAAAGCGGTAAAGCTCCCAAGGCATCAGCTTCATTGATGGCAGCACCTTGATCTATGATATTCCTAACTTCATCTACGGTTCCAAACCTTATAGCATCAAATATATTTTTAGGTTTATAAAAATGACGCCTCTTCAACTCTTTGTGTAGGATATTTTCTTTACTGTCGCTCCAGAGGCGTATGGCTGTTTCATTGATATCAATATGATTGCGAAGTTGTCTCTTTTTACTTACAAAGAGTATCTCGTCACCCTCCAAGATGACCTTGCCATAGGAGATAGGTACAGAAAAAGCATCCTCATAAATAGCAAATCTACCCGATTCAAAACGAAGTATCTTGGTACCGTCATAGATATAACTGCTTCTTTTGAGCATTGCTTTTTTCAGTTCCCATTTTCTCAGTTCTTCAGCTGACATGGTATCTTCGTGATCCGCCCGTGGTGTCGTACATGCCGTGATTAGCAGAATCAAGGGAACAATTAAAAGGCTTTTATATATTATTTTAAAACTCATATTTTTTAATCTTTATAACTCTAATTTTTGTAATTTCAACATCGCTTTGGCTATGTCACTTTCTATTGCATCTTTTAATAGGGTTAGATTATCAAACTTTTGATTATCACGAATAAATTCCAAAAAAACAATCTCAACACTGTGAACGCTTCGTACATCTTGGTTGATAAGATGTGTCTCTAAAGCTAAAGTATCATCAGTGGTGATTCGGTGACCAAAAAAAGTGATACTGGGATGAAAGCTGACATCACTGTCAATACGTGTCACAGTAGCATAAACTCCCTCTTGAGGCAACAATTGATTTGTTACAACATTGATCGTAGGAACCAACTCTCTAGCTCCAATTCCTTGACCTTTGACAACATCACCAGATACACTGTAATCTCTCCCCAGCATATGTTTAGCTGTGAAAAAATCAGCATTTTTGATATGTTCTCTAATGATATGGGAGTGTACCGAATTCCCCTCCAGTGTTACTTCAGGAACCACAGTAACATTCCCATGAAAATGTTTTTTTAAGTCAGTCGCATCACAAGCTCTGTCTTTACAAAAATGAAAGTCATAACCCACAACAATATGTTTTAAAGAAGGAAAATCTTGTAAGAGCCTGCCCACAAAACCTTTTGCATCCAGATGCTTGATCTCACTGAGCTCATAGATATATACAGGATGATGCGTATGTTTTTGACGCTGCATACCTGGTGTCATATTGGCATACCCTGTCTCAATAACGACAACAGCACCATGATCTTTATCCAATCGGGAAAATAGTTCTTGATGACCAATATGCATACCATCAAATCCACCAATGGCAATACTATGAACGTTTTTGAAAGTGGTAGAAATACTCACGATTCCCCTCTTTGCCTTCAACCATCGAAGGCATTTTATTCATTATTTTCCACCCTAAAAGAGTGGTAGCATCCTCAAAACGAAGCAGACTTTTTTCAATAGCCTTCTCATCTTGTACGACGCCTGCTCTGTTACGCTTAACCGCATTACCTACTTCAAATTGTGGTTTAAAAAGGATGATTAGATCTTTCCAACTCAAGCGATCAAGACTTTGTAGTATATTATGCAAAGAGATAAAAGAGACATCACAAGTCAAAAGTTCAAAAGGTTTGGCATCAAATGTGCGAATATCCTGTTCTTCCACAGAAGTCACCCTTTGATCTTTGCGTATTCGCTCATGTAGTTGATCTTTGCCAACATCCACACAAACCACTGAACCAACATTATGCTCTAAAAGTATCTCAGTAAATCCACCCGTACTCGAGCCCACATCTATGGCATCTTTACCCTGGATATCTACAGGATGATTTTCTAAAAAGGCTTTGAGTTTTAAAGCTGCTCTTCCGACATAGATATGTTCATCAGCACGGCTGACCTGCATCGTATCATCCACTTTAAATGATGCCTTGGTACGACCTCACCATTGACACTGATCTTGCCAGACTTGATAAGCTGCTGAGCGATGTTACGCGATGGCGTGATGCCCTGATCAGTTAAATAGTAGTCTAAACGCTCTTTCAAGCCGACCTAACGTGCATGGATAACTTCAAACTTCACGCCTTTATAGCGTGGTGGCATCATACCGACATCTGCTCCCATATAAGTAGGATCAGCCATATAGTAACGTTTGCCGTCTTGAACAAAGCTCGTACCTCCAGAGAGTCTACTCTTAAGAGCAACAGCCGTAGCTAAGTGAGCCGGAAATTTTATACCGACGACTTCTAAACCCAGTAGATCCCGCACCAACTTCGAAAAGAGTATCGCCCGATCTTCACAATCAGAGAAAGGATAATAGAGTGTCTCTTCCGGAAGCATAACCTTCTCTTTTTGAAATTGCGTCTCATCAATCTGATACTCAAACCCTTTTTGCACCAGACGCAATAACAAGTTTACGGCTTCTACTTCACCTTTACCCTCAATCAATTTAGCCACTTCATTTCTAAAAGAGGCATCAGCCAGTGGAGAAACCGGAGCTTTAAAGTAGTTAGGATAGGCTACTTGAGGATAGTTTTTATAATAAGCCACATAAACCTTATCATAATCAATATCCAGCGAGTAATCTTTATCATTAAAATTAAAAGCTACCCTCTTTGTTGCTTTATATTGCTTAAGCTTCGGTCGTTTCTCAATGCGAAGATCAAAAACTTCGCGTGCTTTAGGGTGCGATTTCTCATAAGTACGAATACGTGAAAGGTTGGTCTTGCTGTTTGCAAAATCAATCGCAAAGTAGCGTTTGTTATCAATCGTAAAATACATGGTGCTATAGACCATGGTGTTGATTGGTGTCAACATCACAACATGCTGACGGGTAAAACCCACTTTGATGTCATACTTTAGTTTTGTAAAAGCGAACCAGGTAAAAAGACGGATCTCATTACGATTTCTAAAAAGATCTTTGCCGTTGATTTTAGCCTGACCGATTTTTTCTAAAAGCTTCATACGACCCCAGTCATTGAGGTTGAGTGCTTCTATCGTAGACTGGACCTGATCGAGCAATTCTACATACTCACTTTTAGCAAAAGCATCCCACGCGACTTTCATCTTTTCTTGATTGATCATCGTACTAAACTGATTTGGCAGCGGGTTTTTATATTTAATAAAAAGTTTGTGTCCATAAAATGTGACATTTGATTGTGGAGCATCTACCGTTTTAGGTGTAACTTTTACCTTTGGAATGGCAACAACTACCGGTTCTACAGGAGGAGCTTTTTTAATAACGGGAACTTTTACTTCCTCTTTAACAACCGGTAACTCCTTTTCAACCCTTTTTACAGGCTTGAGTTTTTTGGGTTTAGGATCAAGCTTAGGTTTACTTTTTACCGACTTAAAATCTTTCCATGGCTGATTTAGATAGTCTGAAAACTCTTTATCTAAAGCATCTTTATACTCATTAAAAGCCTTCATTTCACTCTGGACATAGTCTTGAAAGCTTTCAGCCATAGCAGCCGTACTCATAAAAAGTGAACAACACAGTGTTAAGATATACTTCGAATATTTCATACATGCTCCTTGATAATGAAGTTATTTTAACACAATTTTTGTTGGAGTAGATTAAAACGAAAGTCAGGCATAGAGGATGAAGGTTTTGACACTATACATCAAAACCTCCTTTATATAGCACCAAACTTATCTAAAATGGCCAGAGTGCTTCTAGTGCTCTTGTGCCATTACCCTGCTTGGTTGATTGTCTCACATCACCCTCAGTCAGATAAGCGATACGAGCATCAGAGATCTTGCGTGAGGGAATCTCATTATTTTGATCGATATCATAAGGGCTGATAACACCGGAGATCTGTATGATCTGCTTTTCACCGTTAATAAGCAGCTGCCGTTTCCCGTGGATAAAGTAGTTCCCATTATTCATTACTTTTACGACACGTACTGTTACAGTCGTCTTGAAGTTCTCGTCACGCTTAACACTCCCCTGCCCCTGATACGCTGTATTGGATACAGAGTTAAAATCATAATTAGCCAGATCATTCAGGCCTTGCAGATGTCGTGATTGATGCCCTTCCGTACCCTTAAAGGCCAAGTTCCCCCCACCAAGGGCTGTGTTATTGGTCTGAGAAAGTTTTTTCTGCCCGGAGCTCGATGATGATGTGTTTTCGGATATCACAACCGTAATGATATCGTTGATGTGGCGTGCTTTACGGTCGGTAAACAATGGGTTTTCTCCCTGTCCAAAAAGACTTCCCATACGCGGCATCTCATCATCCATCTCTTTAGATGGTAACTCTTCTACATATTTAGGCGGTTCAAATGTCAATCGAGGCTCAGGATCTACGCTGTAACAGCCGGTAAAAACAAAAGCTAAAAGTGGTAAAAGCATCCATGCTTTGTTCATATCTCTTTCCTTTTAGATATAATTCTTCATAACAATATAGAGCAACTTAAGCAAAAACAGTTCCAAAAGGAAAAAAGATGAGTGAAATCAGAAACCAGATCAACAGTGACATCAAAGAAGCAATGAAAGCCAAAGACATTGATAAGCGTGACGCACTGCGTCTGCTCTCCAGTGCTTTTAAACAGATTGAAGTAGATGAACGAAAAGAGCTTACTGACAGTGATGTTATTACCATCATCGGGAAAAAAATTAAGCAGGCCCAGGACTCAATCACGCAATATAAAGATGCAGGTCGCGATGACTTAGCCACCCAAGAAGAGAAAGAGGTCGCCTATTTTATGGCCTATATGCCAAAACAGCTTTCAGAAGCTGAGCTGGAAACAGAGATCAGATCAATTATTGAAGCCGTAGGGGCAACTTCCATGAAAGATATGGGCAAAATCATGGGTACTGCATCTAAAAAACTGGCAGGTGTCACAGACGGTAAATCCATTAATAACATGGTTAAAAAACTCTTAGGATAATAAGATGCTACGTCTTTTTTTTGCATTATTTATACTAACATCGTTGCTTAAAGCTGAGGTCATAGATCTCAATGACGATCAGAAGCACAACTTTTTAGAGTGTATCAACACCGAAAAGAGCCTTCCCAAAGAGGGATGGATCAAATCGCTGTTTTTGTATGGTAAAGGATTTGGTTGCCTTGAAGAACTTCTCAACAGATCCCGTCCGGATTTTTACAGTCTTTCTGTTCTTGAAATTTTAAGCGGTACCAAAATAGACAGTCGCAACAACAGTACCATCATAAATAACAATAAGTACAGCTGGGAAAAGCAGCTTTATATCAACCCTGATTTCATCAAGTGGGTGCAAAATAACGGCATCATTTCCCAAACAAACGATAAACTTTATGCCTTAGCTGATGCATTTTACAAAAAACAGCGAGGCTTTATCCACTCCTTTATACACGCTTACGACTACATTACAAAAAAAGAGGATTTTGAGAAGGAGTTAGAGCTCTACAAACAAAAAATTGCAACAGGTTATGTTTTGCGTCATCTTTTTGACCGCTATCATCACAAGGTACAAAAACTTTATCCGAATGAGAGTGCCGATCAGATCACCTTTGGCATTGGTTTTTGGTTTCGTCGCGAGATTGATGGGAGTAAAAAAGATATCTACAATCTCATTGTAAAACTTATCGCCAATCATGAAAAAAAATCAGACAAACACAAAGATCAACCTTTACAACAGCCTAAGCTATCCTGGTAATAAACCAGCAAATTTTACAAATTATCACCTCTAAGCTTGCTTTGAGGTGATTTCATACTACAAGACTTACGATTCTATGATTTTTCTCATAAGATAGCACAAAATACCTATCCAAATTTAGTAGAGCCCATCGTCAACTACTTAACAGTTGTGTCGAAATTCTCTAGATGTAAACCTAGAAGTTTTTCATTCCGTGAAATCTTTAGGCTTAGAACCAAAATCGCACATAACCAATAAACTCAATCAATGTATCCATCCATTGATTATGGGTTGAAAATCATCAATAAGATCCTTAAACTGCATGATACGCACAAAAAAGTGACAGTAGATAATCAAAACTGTAGTGTCACATTTAATATCCCTCTATCTACTTTAGAACAAAACTCTAACCTGCATCACCATCTTATCCATCCCATAAGGGTCTTGGACGCTAAAGATGATACCTTGTTCACTCTGCATGGCCGTGCCTCTGCCTCGTTCAATACTCATCTCTGCATTAAAGTAGTCTTTATTCATATACTCTATCTCGTAACTTTGACCGATGACAACACCTAAAGATTGCAACTCTTGCTGGGTGTGAGGTACAAAATTCATAACGACCCCTTATACTAAATTTTGTAATATAATTTTTATTTATAAATAAACTCTTTATTTCTATATGATATCGTAAATAGATCCATACACTACCATTCTTGCATGATAAGGAGCGACTGTCATGAAAGAGATTATTACCATCTATAAAAAACAACAAGCCTATATCGAAAACTCCC
>JBFHUP010000061.1:0-7986 GCA_041589975.1 Sulfurimonadaceae bacterium
AAGTATTGGGACGAGATCAATCCTTTATCCAAAACAGGAAGAATCAATGAAAAGGCCAAAATGGGTGCCGGTGATTCACCCAATAAAGTTCTCTTTATTCAAGATGATGACACCCTGGGGTCTACACCGACGGATCGTATCAGTTTTATGCCATATGTACACAATGTAGACTCTTTTGGCTACAACAGCAATGTGATTCCAAGGGGAATTCCTTATGAAACAGAGAGTTGGGCATGGCTTTTGGACAATCAACATCATGGTAGAGTTGCCTTGGTTAATGAGCCGACCATCGGTATATTTGATGCAGCCTTAGCAGTTCAAGCTGCCGGCTTAATGACATTTAAAGATATAGGAAACATGACCCGAAAAGAGATTGATGAACTCTTTAAAATACTTATCGAAAAGAAAAAATCCGGTCATTTTCGAGGTGTTTGGTCATCTGTTCCCCATTCTGTTGAACTCATGTCAAACAATCAAGTAGATATAGAAAGTATGTTTTCACCCGCCGTAGCCACACTTAATGGTAGAGGTATTCCTTGTGTTTACGCAGCTCCCAAAGAGGGCTACCGAGCTTGGCACGGCGTACAGTGCCTGTCAAGTGCATCACAGGGCGAAAGCAAAGATGCCGCTTATGCCTATATGAATTGGTGGCTATCTGGTTGGACTGGTGCATTTATCGCCAGACAGGGCTACTATATCTCCAATCCGCAACGCTCTAAACCTTATATGTCGCCGCAAGAGTGGGACTACTGGTATGAAGGTAAAGCAGCAGCTATAGATCTTAAGGGAACCGATGGCAAAGTCTCCGTCAAAAAAGGTAGTCTTAGAAATGGAGGTTCCTATATCAAGCGGTTTGAAAATATTGCTGTCTGGAACACGGTCATGCCCAATTACGACTACACTTTAGAAAAATGGAATGAGTTTGTTGTAGCACGGTAAGGAATCAAGCAATGTTCAATAAGCTCACCCTAAGAAGTAAAATCACATTTTTACCCATCTTGGCCAGTATTGTCTTTCTGATTCTGGTGCTCTTAACCTACGACTCACTGCAGGATCTCTCTAAGTATTTCAAAGCCGTATCCCAAACCAACACTTTTGCCAAACAAAATCTGACCTTGGCCAAAGATGTACAAAAGCTCAACAGCTTGGTTCAAAAATACTCATTCACGGGTAAAGAAAAAAGTTCCAAAGAGGCTTTAGAACTTTATCACAACATTCAAAAGTTTATCTCTGAAAATCAATCCTCTGCCCAGCTGGATGTATCAGAGAGTTTTCAAAAGATTCAAGTCCATTTAAATCGCTACTACGAAACATTTATTACATTAAAAAGCCAAACCATCACCAAGCAAAGAGTCTATCAGGATAAGATACAAACCATTGACAACATTCACTCCCTTTCTAATAGTTACTTCAGCTACAAAGGTCAGGATTACTATGAACTGATTCACCACTTCTATAAATCTGAAAACAGCCTACAACTCTTTTTTAAAACACTTAAAAACAGTCATAAAAAAGATGCCATCAAAGAGGTAAAACTTGCCCAAAAAAAGATTCAAAAACTTGCCGAAGATGAAAAAAATCTCGATAAAATCGCAACACTCAATGAAATCAGCACCAAACTCAAAAACTATCGATCACAATTAATCAAAGAGATACAGCACTATAGAGCCAATCACTTTCTTGTTAATGTCGTTATGGCAGCCGAAGCCTTTGAAGTGCTTTATCAAGCCACTCTAATTAGTGACCGTTCTAAAGAGCTGCTTATTGATATCGACTCCTCTGTTTCAAAAAATATTAATTCAACCATTAATAATATTGCGATCACAGCGTTGATAGCTTTACTGCTGCTACTGGCAGTCTCTTTATACATCACCAAAAGCATCGTCAAGCCGATTGGCAACCTAACCAACACCTTTAATGCACTGGTTAAAGGTGATGTCAATACGGAGATCCCAACATACAAAGTCAAAGATGATCTTGGTGCCCTAACCAAAGCTGCTCAATCATTTAAAGAGAAAAATGAAGTTGCAGAGTATCTGCTTCAACAAAGTAATGATCTCAGTAAAAGCTTACAAGATGCAAAACATCAAGCAGAAAGTGCCAACAAAGCCAAATCAAACTTTCTTGCCAACATGAGTCATGAGATCCGAACACCCCTGAATGCCATTATGGGTTTCATCGATCTACTTAAAAAAGAGGAGACCAATCCGGATAAGTTAAAGTTTCTCAATATCGTTCAAACATCATCCACTTCACTGCTTGGCGTCATTAATGACATTTTAGACATCAGTAAAATCGAAGATGACAAGCTCGATATCGAACATATTGACTTCAATCTTCGTGAACACCTTGAAAACCTATTGCACTTTTACAGTGCCACCACCAAAACTAAAAAAATATCACTCCAGCTCAATATTGATCCATCTGTACCTAAAGCAATCAACAGTGACCCCTTAAGGCTTAAGCAGGTTATATCCAATCTAATCTCAAATGCCATAAAATTTTCGCCTGAAAACGGATCTATTCATGTCAATATTTCACACAACGAAGATCAGCTTTATGTCTCCGTACAAGATGAAGGTGTCGGTATCAGCGAAGAAGCACAAAAACGGATCTTCAACGCCTTTGAACAAGCCGAATCTTCTACGACACGTACTTCAGGTGGAACAGGGTTAGGCTTAAGTATTGCCAAAAAACTTGTAGAGCTGCTTGGTGGGGCAATCTCCATTGAAAGCACGATCAATGAAGGCAGCACTTTCTCGTTTTACATTCAGGCCAAGGAAGGTGAAAGTTATGTTGATGACGAACCTCAAGATGAACATATTGAAAGGCTCACGGGTCATCTGCTTGTTGCAGAAGACAACAAAACCAATCAGATGCTTATTAAAATCCTCTTAGAAGAGATGGGTTTAACCTATCAGATAGCCAACAACGGGCAAGAGGCATTAGAAGCTGTGCAAAAAGAGCATTATGACCTTATATTAATGGATATCAATATGCCTATTATGGGCGGGATTGAGGCCACTCAAAAGATTTTACAGCTTGACAATGATGTGCCGCCAATCATAGCCTTGACAGCCAACGCCATGAAAGATGACATCAAAACCTACCATGAGACAGGCATGAAGGGATTCGTATCAAAGCCTGTCGACAATTTCATGCTCTATCAGGAGCTCTCTAAATACCTTGATCAAGCAGCTTAATCAAGGGGTTTGGGTTCACTAAAATAGAAGCCTTGAAATTCATTAATACCCATCTCAATACATATTTCAAATATTTTTGAGGAATGAACATATTCAGCAACGGTTTTAATATTGAGTTGATTGGCAAAAGTTACAATGGTTTGGACAATTGTTTTGGCATTATTGTCTTCGTGCAGATTTCTAATAAGCGAACCATCTATCTTCAAATAGTCAGGCTCAAGCTCCATCAAATAAGAGAAATTTGAATAGCCTGTTCCAAAGTCATCTATGGCAATCTTAGCTCCCGCATTTTTAACTGCGGCAATAAAAGCTTGTATTTTTTTACTGCTATAAATGTTTTCTGTCTCAACAATCTCAAACACTACCCTAGAACTATCCTTGATCTTCTCCACCCTGTCCATAATAAAACTCACAATCTCTTCATTAAGGATATCATCTGCGGAGAGATTAATGGAGAATGCTTCGGATCTGTTTTCAAAGCGTTCAAAGCTTTGGGCAATAACGCTTTTGGTTATTTGAGTGTAATATTTGGTTTTTCGAGAAATCGGCAAAAACTGATCAGGGGAAAGAACGGTGTTTACATCCAACATGCGGACCAGAGATTCATATTTAAGAACTCTAGCTTTGGTATCCACTATAGGTTGATAATAGACCATAATATGATTGTTTTTTAATGCATGTTTGATTTTATGGGTTATTGCCATATTGTTTTCATGCTGTTTTTTCATGTCCTCACTTTCAGAATAGACAGAACATGGAAGGTTTTCATATTTAGCCTGCATCAGTGCCATGTCCGCTTTCTCTAGACGACTCTGGCTATCAAAACAGAGACCTGCATACAGCGATACCGGGATATCTACTTCATGGTTATGACAATAAAAGGTCTCTTTGTCAATTGCATCAATAATATCATTAATAAAGCTTTTTACATTTTCCATTGACACTATGGCATCTTTAATTAATAAAGCAAACTCATCTGCACCCATGCGATAAAATTGGCTTTTATGCTTTTGCGGAAATCGCTTAAGCTGTTTACCTACTTCTCCTAAAATAAAATTTCCTACATTTAAACCAAATGCATCATTAACCTTCTTAAAAGAGCGTACATTTAAAATAGCAAGCGGTGCTGACTTAAAGTCTTCCATATCCTTCATAAGAGCGTTACGGTTGGGCAATCCGGTAAGTTCATCCACATAAAGCTTTTGTGTCAACTCTTGCTCTAACTTCGTATAATTTTTTTCAATCACCAAACCCATATCTACAACATCAGATTTTAGTGTTGCAAGAACCTCCTCTTGATCCAGCGTGCCTACAATCTCTTTAGGTTGCTGCTTTAAAAGAGTAAAATCTCTGGTACCTATACCATGAGCAATGGCTTCAATGTCTGACACCTGCTTTAGTATCCCCTGTGTCTTTCTGCGTGTAATATACCAGATAAGCAGTGCTGTAATGACTATGATGATAAAATCTTTTATCAATCTCCATATAAAACTGTTATAAAAGCTTTGCAGATCATTAAGCGTAAAGATATATGCCATAGGGGCATCATTGAAGTCTTTTATCAAAAAAGAGGTCATAAAATAGTCTTTACCGTTGAGATTTATATTTTGAGCGGGTCTTAAGAAATCAATCGATGTTATTAGTTTTGAAGGTATCTTAACGGTCTGTTCTGCCAAAATATAATCACCTATAAGCTCTTTGTCCTTGATAAAGTCTGTATAGTATTGATTTGTCAAAGAAGAGGTTGAATCCCGAAGGTAAACCAAAAAAGCATGGTTGCCGCTTCGCTCTTTTAAAGTTTCTGGTATCCAGTCAATCTTTTTACCCAAAGAAATTCCACCAAGAATTTCCCCTTTAGCATCAATTACCGGATATGTTGCACGATACCCCGCATAACTTTTACACATCATGGCATGCGAACTGGGCTTAAACGATGACGTTACCCACTCTATATCGGTTCTGACATCAGATATATCACGGCCAATCGATTTAAAATTAGAAAAATTTACAAAAGAGGTTGCGGGAGGCTTAAAAAAATGAATTTCGTGGATCAGTTTATCTTTGGTGACTTTATTCCATACCGGCAAAATATGCTGTTTGATGATTTGGGGATCATTTTTTTTGTACCCTTCATGGACCACGGCATCCACAGCTAAAGAGTTGGCCAGAATATTCACACTATCTTTTTGATCCTGCGTTAAGTTCTCTATGACAAAACGATTGCTTTGCTTCAGATCTTTTTTGGCTTTATCAAGATCATACCAAAAAGTAGATGATTCACTGACGATAAAAAACAGAAGTGCAATCGCCCCTATGAAGAGATGGGGTGTCTTTATTAAATTCATCTATCACCGCATATTTTTTAAATATTTAAATTAATCTAAAATCCCAATTTTATTCAAGTTAAACAAAATTAATTATATTTAATTTAGTGCATTAAAGCAAGGCGACTCTTTAAACTGTTACCATCTGATTATAAAATGTTTCAATGCGATCAAAGTTTTTTTCAAAATCATCAAAAGCATGACTACCGCCTTCTTGGACATAGTGCTGTGCTTGCGGCAAGTGTGAAAGTGCTATGCGATAATCAAGGTCCTTATCTCCTGTCTGCAGCATGAGTAATATTTTTGTTTGATCCACACCATCAAAACTTTGAGACTTTAGCTGATCGATATACTCCTGTTTATAAATGACAGAACCACTTTTAGAGAAGTTTTTTTGCTCTACACCAACAAAACGAGCCAAGGTTTCATAAGGCTTTATAGAGGGATTAATCAATATAGCGGACAGATTAAACTTACGTGCCATACACAAGGCATAATAACCTCCAAGCGAACTCCCCATAAGTACCACCGGCTCATTCAAAAGAGAACTGCGTATCGTACTCTCTATGAGAATTAACGCCTTGCTTGGCTCCTCGTCCAAATCAAGAGCCAAAACTTTAGCAGGTTTAAAAGAGTCCATTTGACGTGCCTTGTGAGAGTTCTTACTGCTTGCAAAACCATGAAGATAAATAATCACATCAAGCCTTTAAGGTCTTTGAAATACGGTACCGTCAACCGTAATAAAATAGTACGCTATCTTAGGGTGTTTTTGCAACAGTTGCATTCTATTTTTTTGCGGCATAACACTTAAGGCGGTTGCCAAAGCATCCAAAGTAGCATTATCATAGCTATTGGAATAAAGTGTCATTGAGGCTATCTCTTGCTGTGAGCGTTTAGTTTTAGGATTAATGAGGTGGTTATGTTTTTTTGAACCAATAAAGCGTTCATAGTTGCCACTGGTCGTGATAGCTGCATCATGCAGTTTCAGTACTTTCACCACAGCATCTTGCCGAAACGGCGACTGGATAGCAATATCACACAGGCCTTGGCAATAGATATCGCCACTTAGTGCAACTTGAAATCGCTTCACACCTTTTGCTTTTAAAAGTTTGTGCACTTTATCCACGGCATACCCTTTGGCAATACCGCCAAAATCAAGCGTTGTTCCACTTTTAAGTACAACCTTATTATCCTTTATAATAATACCTGAAAGTTCTGTTTGGGCTTTATCAAGGTTGCTCTTTGAAGGAATGTCGCCCTTTTTCTCTCCAAAATGATACTGTTTTTTTGTAATTGAACCTATAGCCACAGAAAAATAGCCTTGAGTTTCATAATATATCTTGCTGCTTAACTTTAAAAGCTTTATAAAATCTGCTGGAACATCCAAACGCTTTAACGCATTGAGTCTATAAGCATACGCTCTAGGCTTATAGGTTGAAAATAGCGTATCCATCGCTTTAACCACGCCAAAAGCTTCTTCAAACAAATACTGTCTAGATTCCGGCAAAGAGATCTTTACAAAGGTGCCCATATGAAGTTGCGTACGAGAAACAAGCGGATCAGCACCCCATAACGGAACAACAAAGCAAACAATAAGCAGTAATTTCATCATCCTACTTCTGCTTTGGTCTAAAAACCTTTATCACTTCATCATTACACTCCAAGAAAGGTCCTTCAATAAGATCAATACAGTAAGGAATGGCAGGAAAAGCAGCATCCAAACATTCACGAATTGATTTTGGCTTGCCCGGAAGATTCAAAATGAGTGATCTGTTTCTTATACCTGCGGTTTGACGTGACAGAATAGCCGTAGGAACAAACTTTAGACTTTCGGCACGCATGAGCTCCCCAAAACCAGGCATCATCTTCTGACACACATTTTCTGTTGCCTCAGGGGTGACATCACGTAAAGCGGGTCCTGTTCCCCCTGTTGTAACAATAAGGCAGCACCCCTGCTCTTCCAATTCAATCATCGCTTTTTCGATCTGATCTTGCTCGTCAGGAATCACCTTGTAGACGGGCTCCCACTCTGATATCAAATAGTCATTCATTGTCTCAATAATAGCTTTTCCGGAGATATCCTCATAGACACCTGCCGAAGCTCGATCTGATGCTGTAATAATGCCAATTTTAATTTCCATTGTTGTTGTTTCCTTTTTGATTGATTTATACGATACAGGACCAAAGCACCTGCATCTGCGTTGACACTTGGTCCGCTTCAGCAGCAGGCTCGCGTAGTTAGCTACTTTTTTACTACAATCATTAACTAGCTTATTTCATTCACTTCAAGAGCAAACAAGCCAGCAATAAAACTTTTTAACTTGCTTTCGTTTTCAAAAAGTGTCCGGCTTCTTTAATAAGATGTACTCTAGCAAAAGGGGTGAAAAAATCAAAAGCTTTTTGAGCATCTATGATCTTGTCTTTACCACCCAGATAGACCTCTATTTCAATGCCTCTAT
>JBFHUP010000062.1:0-7984 GCA_041589975.1 Sulfurimonadaceae bacterium
ACAGACCATTCCGGATAAACTTTTTGCTGCCGTCGCGGAGATACTTTCGTATGTTTATTCTATGAGCGACAAGGGAAGAAAGCTTAGGTAAATCTAGAAGTTGTTACACTTGCAAAAATGATTTAAGGAGCGGCCATGGATGATGCTTTAGTGCGTGCTATCGTAGCAAAAATTGATGCTGCTTCTAAAATTGTTTTACTGACACATCTCAATCCGGATGCTGATACCCTAGGTGCTGCATCAGCGATGTATGATATCTTGTGGCGAAAGCAAAAAAAAGTGGTGCTTTTTAATGCCAGTGATGAGATCAGCCATAATCTATTAGCGATTGATTATGTTGCAAAAGTCCAAAAACAGTTTCCCGTTAAATGTGATTTAGCTATGAGTTTTGATTGCGGAACACTTAAGCGTCTGGGTGTGGATGCTTTGGATTGTGACCTCATTAATATCGATCATCATGTCTCAAATGAAGCGTATGGTGATCTTAATGTGATTGATGTCGATTGTGTCAGTACCACTGAAGTGCTTTATAAGCTGTGTCAAAAAGCCTCCTGGAAGATCAGTGATAAAGCGGCACAATCACTTTATACCGGTCTGGTGTCTGATAGTTTGAGCTTTGGCACGGATCGTGTGACTGAAGCTGTTTTTTTGATGGCTGCAGATCTTGTAAGGCTGGGTGCAAAACCTGATAAGTGTCGGGATATTCTTTATGAGCAGAGTTCTTTGGCTAAACTTCGTTTAGCATCATTGATGTTGCAAACACTTCAATTAACACATGATGCCAAAGTAGGTTCGATTTTTGCTTCGCTTGAGATGTTTGAACAGACCGGAGCCAAATTAGCTGATACGGAAGAGGCACTTCGTATGGTAATGTCCATGGGTGTTATAGATAGTTGTATCATGCTTAGAGAAGAAGCAGGCGGTTATGTCAAAGCCTCTTTACGCTCCAAAGGTCTGCTTGATATGAATGCCGTAGCTTCGCATTTTGAAGGCGGCGGGCATATTAGAGCAAGCGGCTTTAATGTCTTAGACACCATGGCAAGTGTCCATACAAAACTTTTAGAAATTATTACAAAGGAACTCGAATGAGAAGAAAAAAAAGTGCTTCGTCGCTTCTATTTTTGATCTTTTTCATCGCTACAATCGGTGGTGTAGTCTATATTTATAATTCAGAAACGTTTGAACGCAATCTGCCTGTGATTACAGCAGAAAATGAGATTCACTGGAATTTGAAAAAACCGATCAAAATTGATATCAAAGATGAAAGCGGTATCCGTCACTACAAGGTGATTATGAAGAGCAAAAATGAGCAGCGGGTGCTGAGCCAAAATACTTTTGCAGAACCTTCTAAGCACAAACATCTGGATCTGGATATTGATTATCCCAAAATCGGCGGTTATTTAAAGACATCCCAAGCCTCACTTTTTATCGAAGTGGTCGATGGCAGTCAGTGGGACTTTTTTTCGGGTAACCGTATCGTAGAAAAACGTACCATCATCATTGATCAAAGAAGACCTTTGGTTTCTGTTGTGGATCACTCTTACGGTATTCGTAAAGGGGGATCGGCTCTGGTGATTTTCCAAGCTAAAGATGCTTATTTGGATCAACTCTATATTGAAACAAAGTTTGGGAAAAAGTTTATTCCGCAGCCATTTTTTAGAGAAGGATACTATATCTCTTTGGTAGCATGGCCTATTACGGAAGATCGTTTTAATGCAACGGTTGTAGCTATTGACAAGGCTGGAAATATTGCTCGTGATACTGTTCCTTTTGAAAAACGACGCCGTAAATATCGTACCTCAAAGATACGTATCAAAGATCGTTTTTTAGAGGGTAAGATTGCAGAGCTTTCCTATGATTTTGAAGAAACACGGAACTTGGAGAACCATTTAGAACAGTTTAAAGTTATCAATGAGACGATTCGCAAGATTAATGAAGATCGTATCCATGCAGTCACTTCAGTTGTCCCGACAACAACCATTTCAAACTATACGGTCTATCCGTTTTACCCTTTAGAAAATGCCAAAACGGTGGCAAGCTTTGGTGATAAACGTCACTACTACTATAAAGGTAAAAAAGTGAGTACGTCTTATCACTTGGGCATTGACTTTGCTTCAGTGAAAATGGCTGATATCAAAACACAAAACAGAGCTCAGGTGGTTTTTGCAGAGCCTAACGGGATTTATGGAAATCTTCCTATCTTGCATCATGGTATGGGCCTGTATACCTTGTACGGGCACTGTTCTGCACTTCAGGTCAATGTAGGTGATGAGGTTAAACGACATCAGGTCATAGCCAGCACGGGTAAAAGTGGCCTCGCTTTAGGGGATCATCTTCATTTTGGTGTGCTGGTGCAGGGTATTGAGGTACGTCCTAAAGAGTGGATGGATCGTAATTGGATACGACTTAACATTACAGAGATCATTAAAAGAGCTAAAAATACGATTTTAGGTCAGTAGGATAAGGTATGGAGGTTAAGCAATCGAAGGTCGCAGCTTTTTTTATAGATAATGATGATGTAGAGTTGACATTAGCTTATATTGAAAAAAATGCTCCGCTTTTGAAGTCTTATCTTTTGGTCTTTTCTCATGCGATTGATGCCAAGATCAAAGAACGGTGTGATACCTGGGAGCTTCTTTATGTCCATAACAACGGTCAATTAAAAGGCAAAACCGCAAAAGATAAAATAGAACCTCCTAAGCTTGTTACGCAGGAAATAACACCAGATTCAGCAGAACAACGTGTTGAGAAAAAAGAGATCTACAGAACGATCCGTTCAGGAGAAAGCGTAACGTACCATGGAGATCTTATCATATCAGGCAATATCAATGACGGAGCAACAATCAGTTCAGAAGGTACGCTGGCAATTTTTGGTATAATTTCGGGAGATATTTCTTGTAACGGTTCTTATCTCATTTTGTCTGAGTGTCATCGCGGAAAAGTTGTTTTTCAAGGTGAGGTAATCAACGAGATGATTCAGGGTAAGCAACTCAAGATTTTTTATAAAGAAGCTAATGAGATTAAAACAAAGGAGCTAACGTGAAACAGACAACTATAGCTCAACCTGTTGAAATGGTAGGGATCGGATTGCATAAAGGCAATCCGGTCACTTTAAAATTGGAACCTCTTGAAGCAGATCGGGGTATCGAGTTTTATCGTAAAGATGTAGGACTTTTAGTCGCACTTAAACCGGATAATGTTGTGGATACACAAATGGCGACGGTTATCGGTAAAGGTGAGCACTTTATCTCTACGATAGAACATCTTCTTTCGGCTGTTTACGCTTATGGTATTGACAATTTGCGAATTACAGTCGATGCGGATGAAGTACCTGTAATGGATGGAAGTTCGGCAAGTTTTTGTATGCTTTTAGATGAAGCAAAGATCAAAAAACTGGATAAAAACAAACGTATTATTCGTATCTTAAAAGAGGTGGAAGTACGTGATGGTGACAAGTTTGTCAAACTGCTTCCTTCCAATGAAGTGACCTTTGATTTTACGATTCATTTTGAACATCCGGCGATCAAGACACAATCCTTTAAGATGGCCTTGACTAAGGATAATTATAAAAATGAGATTGCTGGAGCTCGTACCTTTGGTTTTGCCCATGAGATTCAATACCTTCAAAGCCAAAACCTTGCCTTAGGAGCCAGTTTGGACAATGCGATTGGATTGGATGATAAAAAGGTGCTTAATGCTGACGGACTGAGATTTGCAAATGAGTTTGTACGTCACAAGATCTTGGACGCTATTGGGGATATGTCACTGTTAGGTATGAACTTTTTAGGTTCCTATGAAGCGTTTGCCGGCAGTCATGCTCTTAATCATAATTTGACCAAAGCTCTTTTAGCAGATCCGGAAAGTTATGAGATCATTGAGATCAGTGAAGCTAAAGATACGGAGTTTGAAAAGGTATATGCCTAAGGTTGATATTGTAGTCATCGCTTTGGCTACGCCGATTCTTATTGGCGTTTATAAAGATGGTGAGCTGTTTCAGACTTTAACAAGCGAAAAGCAGAGTTCTGACTATCTTCCGGAAGTTTTTGCAGAACTTCTTAAGCTTTATGAAATCCACAGTGTAACTTATGCCAATGGACCCGGAAGCTTTATGGCTATTAAGATGAGTTATTTGTTTTTAAAAAGCTTGGAGATTGTCAAGGGTATCAAGCTTTATGCTGCTTTGGCTTTTGAATTTAATGATTATACGCCTATCAAGGCTTTAGGGAAGTTGTACTTCCATTATGATAACGGGGAGATCCTAACACGCCCCCTCGGAGATGCGGCATTGAAGTCGATGTCGCTTCCTAAAGTGTTAGAACTAAAAAATTTTTCAACATTAACTGAGCCAAATTATATTTTGCCTGCCGTTAATTAAAAGGTATTTCAATAATGGTAATTTCTGTTCCAGCAACCAGTGCCAACTTAGGACCGGGTTTTGATACATTAGGACTCTCACTTGAACTGAGAAACTATGTCGATGTCAAACCTGCCAAATTCTTTTCTGTAGCGATTCAAGGCGAAGGTGCCAAAAATCCACGACTTAAAGGTAATAACATGTTTGTTAATATCTTTTATGAACACTATAAGAGTTTAGTCGGAAAGCGTGATAACTTCAGATTTATTTTTAACAATTCGATACCGCTTTCAAGAGGTCTGGGAAGCAGCTCTGCTGTTATCGTTTCAGCGATCACAGCAGCCTATGAGATGGCTGATGTACGCATTTCTAAGCGAAAGCTTCTTAATCTTGCGTTGCAGTATGAACCACACCCCGATAATATTACACCGGCTGTCATGGGCGGATTTAATACCGCTATCGTAGATAAAAACAAGGTCTACAGTCAAAAAAAAGCCCTGCCAAACTATCTTAAGGCAGTCGTGGTGATTCCTAATAAACCAATCTCTACAGCCCAATCCCGAACGGTATTGCCCAAATCCTATTCCAAAGAGAGTGCGATTTATAATCTTTCTCGATCATCACTGATGGTCAGTGCCTTTTTTAGTGAAAACTGGGAACTATTGCGTATCGCCAGTCGTGACCGTTTTCATCAAAAAATCCGTATGAAGGCTTTGCCGGAACTTTTTGGGGTGCAAAAGATTGCCATAGACAACGGAGCTATTATGTCGACACTCTCAGGAAGCGGTTCGACATTTTTTAATATGGTCTATGCTGAAGATGCTCAAAAGCTTGCCACCAAATTTGAGAAAAAATATAGTGAGTTCGCCGTTAAAATTCTTGACTTTGACAATGATGGTGTTGTTGTGAGTGATAAATAAGAAAGATTTGGATATAATGGCGGAATCAAAAGCAAAACCTATTCGAATGTGCATTCAATGCCGATCTCGAATGGAACAATCAAGTTTATTACGTCTTCAATGTATCGATGGTGAACTTTACAGGTATAAGGGTTTCGGACGAAGCTTTTATATCTGTGAAGATTGTCAAGACAAGGCAGGAACTGTCCGTCATATTATGGGCAGATGTAAGATACCTAAGCAGAAGTTTGATGAATTTACGCAAAAGTTAAGGGAGATTCTCACTAATGGATAAAGTTCGTGTTAGCGAAATTGCAAAAGAGTTAGCGACTCACAATAAAGAGGTTGTAGAAAGAGCCATCGAGATGGGACTGGATGTTAAGTCAGCAAACAGTACACTCACTATGGATGAAGCAGAGAAGCTTATGGACTTCATGATGAACTCTGCTATGAAACCTCAAACAAAAAAGCCGATTGCCAGTAAAGCTAAAGCAGAAAAAGTTGACACTAAAGAGGCTGATGCAAAAGTAGAATCAGAACCTAAAAAAGAGAAAAAAACAGAAAAAACTGCCAAGGTTACAGCTGAGAACAAAGAACCGGCTAAGCAGACTTCAAAAGAAGAGAGCCAAATTGCTGATGAACCAGTAGCAAAAAAAGAGACACAAAAAGCTACACCAGAGACACGCCGTAAGGGTTTAACGATCGTTAAAAAGAAAAAACCTGCGGCTGCGGCAAAAGCTTCAACAGAGTCAACCAATACAGAAGCTTCTGGTGATGAGTATAATGTCAATAGCAGTTACGGAAAGATGTCAGAAGAAGCTAAAGCAGAACTGGCACAAAAGAAAAAGAGTACTAAAAAACAGCATCATGAAGCAACGAAACATGAACACGGTCAAAAGATTGATATTTCAGGCGGTAGTTTTGGTGAAGGTACTTATGATATCGAAGAGGAGCAGATCCAATTGATCGATTATCGTGACGAACAAGCTAAAATTGATCTGCAAGAGCAGTTGAGAAAAGAGCAAGAGGAGCAAAAAGCTCGTAAAGCTGCAGCTGCTAAACAGCCGGGTGGTCGTCCTCGCCAAAACTTTTCACAACAAACGGGTATCAGCCGTGGTGGAAGAAAACGTCGTCGTAAAAAGATTGTTGAAGAGAACAAAGAGCATGTAAGCAGTATTGAGATTCCTGAAGATATTCGTGTTTATGAGTTTGCAGAGAAGATCAATAGAAACATTGGTGAGGTGATCGGAGTACTTTTTAATCTCGGTATGATGGTAACCAAAAATGACTTTTTAGGTAAAGATGAGATTGAGATCTTAGCTGAAGAGTTTGAAGTTGAAGTTCATACGGTTGACCTTACGGATGAGTTTAACCTTGAAAAAGATTATGAAGCGTCTGAACATACTAAAGGTAAAGAAGAGGGTACGCATGAACGTGCTCCGATCATTACGATTATGGGTCACGTTGATCATGGTAAGACCTCACTGCTTGACTATATCCGTACATCAAGAGTAGCAGCTAAAGAGGCTGGTGGGATCACGCAGCATATCGGTGCTTACAGTATTGAAAAAAATGGCAAGATGTTGACATTTTTAGATACTCCGGGTCACGCAGCGTTTTCTGCAATGCGTTCTCGCGGTGCTGATATTACTGATATTATTATCATCGTTGTTGCAGCTGATGACGGAGTTAAGCCTCAAACGATCGAATCGATCAAGCATGCCAAAGAGTCTGGTGCAACGATCATTGTAGCGATCAATAAGATGGATAAAGAGGGAGCAAACCCTGATCTTGTTAAAGGTCAGATGGCCGAGCATGATCTTAGTCCGACAGATTGGGGTGGTACAACAGACTTTATCCCGCTTTCTGCAAAAACAGGTGAGGGTGTAGAAGACCTTCTGCAAAATATTCTTGATAATGCTGAGATTTTAGAGCTTAAAGCGACACCAAGTCAATTAGCCAAAGCAACCGTTGTTGAGAGTTCTATTGAAAAAGGTCGTGGACCTGTTGCAACGGTTGTGATGCAAAACGGTACACTGAAAGTGGGTTCTTATATCGTTTCAGGTCCTGCATCAGGACGTGTAAAATCGCTTCTTGATTCCAATAAAAAACCAGTAGACTCTGTAGGTCCATCGCAGGCGTGTGTGGTTGTAGGACTGGATAAGGTTCCGGCTGCCGGTGAGGTGCTTATCGAAACTCAAACAGATAAAGAGGCCAAAGAGTATGCTCAAAAACGTCACGAACATGACCGTCATAAAGAGCTTTCAGTTTCAACGAAAACCTCTCTTGATGAGCTTTCAGCTCTGATTGCCGAGGGTAACCTTAAAGCACTTAAAGTTATTCTTAAAGCAGACGTTCACGGTTCACTAGAAGCCATTCGTTCAAGTTTAGAAGAGTTACGTAATGATGAAGTAAAAGTTCAGATCATCTCTTCAGCTGTGGGTGGTATCACGCAAAACGATGTTGATTTAGCCAATGACAGTGAAAATGTAGTTATACTTGGTTTTAATGTACGTCCAACAGGTCAGGTTCTGGCTTCTGCAAAACAAAGAGGTGTTGAGATCAAGACCTACTCCGTTATCTATGAGATGATTGATGACATTACAGGTATCTTATCTGGTATGATGTCTAAAGTCGTTAAAGAAGAGAACACAGGTCAAGCTCTTATTAAAGAGATCTTCTCGACACCTAAAGGAAAAGTCGCTGGTTGTGTGGTTGAGTCTGGACAAGT
>JBFHUP010000063.1:0-7982 GCA_041589975.1 Sulfurimonadaceae bacterium
CCATGTTTACAAATCACCACTGCATTCTCTTTGCCAAAGGCTGCAGCAATTTTTACCGCACCATTCAGGTCATTGAGGTTATTAAAGCTTGCTTCACCTTTAAGTGTCTTAAAGTTGTTGGTGAAGTAGTTGTCAAATTCATAAAGAGCACCATCTTGATGAGGATTTTCACCATAACGGGTATCCATCACTTTTGAACCTACGATGAATTGCTTTGCACCAAAACCTTTGTTAAAACGCTGATTCATATAGTTGGCGATCATAGAGTCATATGCTGCTGTATGCTCATAGGCTTTGATCATTAGGTCACGTCTAAACTCTACATTATTAACACCTTCATCTAAAGCGTTAAGTACTAATGAATAATCCGCTACATCAGTTACGATCATGACTGAGTCAAAGTTTTTAGCAGCCGAACGCACCATCGCCGGACCACCGATATCAATATTCTCGATGATCTCTTCAAAATCATCCGTCTTTTCAATCGTCGCTTTAAACGGATAAAGATTCACACATACCAGATCAATAGCCTCAACATTAAGCTCTTTGGCTTGATCTAAATGCGATTTTTTGTCACGACGGTGCAAGATACCACCGTGGATATAAGGGTTCAGTGTTTTGACACGACCTTCAAAACACTCTGGAAACTTAGTCACCTCATCGATCTCAATAGCCGCAACACCAGCCTCTTTTAACATCTTAAAAGTACCACCCGTACTGATGATCTCAAAACCGTGACCTACCAAAGATTTTGCAAACTCTACGACATTTGTCTTATCACTAACACTAATCAATGCTCGCTTTTTCATTTTTCATCCTATACGCTTGTCGAACAAAGTCCGACAAACTACGATGACTCTGCGTCCGCTTCAGCAGCGGGCTCACGCCACTAGTGGCTTATAGAGCATCATAATTTTAAATTTTAATTATCTTAATGGAATTTTATCTATAAATGACTTAGAATGTGTTGAGAAAATAGTTTACTGACCATGAGAGAAAAATAAAAATCAAGTAGCCAAACAATCAAAATATTACATTGATATATCACCGCAAAGGAGCTAGCGACGCTGGGCCTGCTGCCGAAGCAAACGCAGAGTTATCGTAGGTAATGGGGCTTTGCCCCATTAGCGTATTGTTAAAATAGATTTCCCTTAGACCGTAACTCAAAAAAACGCTCTTTATGTCGCAAAAAGAGTTCTACCAATGTAGGGTCAAAGTGGTTGCCCTTCTCTTTGTCGATATAGCGTTCAATCTCTTCATCTTCCCATGCCTTGCCATAAACACGATCTTCACTTAAGGTATCAAAAACATCGGCTAACGCAACGATGCGGGCAAAAATATGAATTTCATCCGCTTTGAGCCCCTTTGGATAACCTGAACCGTTATATTTTTCATGATGCTGCTGTGAAATGATCGCTGCCATCTTCAAGATAGGTTCATTAGAGCTTTTTAACATATCAAAACCGAACTGTGTATGTTTTTCTACCATTTCAAACTCTTCCATAGTAAGTTCATCAGGCTTACTTAAAACCCTATCCGGTACGGCGAGATTACCGATGTCATGTAAAGGAGCTGCCATCTTAAGAAGTGTCGCTTCCTCATCATTAAAGCCCATTAATAGAGCTAAAAGATAACTGACATCTGCTATTCGTCTAACATGCACCATTTTCTCATGAGAACGTTTCTCCATAAGGGAACAGAGGGTAAAAATAATCTCCTGTTGCGATATGCCTCGTTGTTGGTGCTGCTCAAAAATCTCTTCAAAACGGTTAGAGATATCATTATCAATATGCTCATGGATGTTAACATCGATTGCCTTCATCGTCTCATTATCAATACTTTTATCCACACCAATATGAGTCTTTACACGCGTAATCACCTCTTGGGCTACAAAAGGCAAAGAGATATAATCGACTGCCCCGGCGTCATAAAGATCTTCAATACCCTGTGTTGTGACTTCATTAAGCAAAAAGATCACCGGTGTATCACAGTTGTGCTGAATCAATTGCAACTCCACCATAATATCCAGAGCTGAAAATTCTGGCACATCGGCATTGATCATAATAAGATCATAGGTATCATCTTTGATCTGCTGCAAACCTTTACCGCCATCCATAGCAAAAGCGAGCTTGTATCCCTCTGCCATCAGTGTTGCTGCAATAAATTGTATGTTTTTGGAATGATCTTCTATAAGTAAAACCGACTTTTGTTGATCTAATGATTCTGACATGCCCTATTATAGTCAATTAACGCTATTTTTCCTAATAAATATCCCTTCTGTTTTCTTTTACGCTTTAAACTCTGACTAAAGAAACACTTCTTATAATGGATCACATTTCTCCCTATTTAGGTAAACATGATGAAAAATATCGCTATTTTATGCTCCGGAGGCGACGTTTCCGGTATGAATCCCGCGTTAAAACGCTTTGTCGAATATGCTATTGAGAAGGACTTGACACCTTACTTTGTAAACAACGGTTATGAAGGACTGATAGATAATCAAATCTACAAGGCCACCTATCAAGATGTGTCAGGTATCATCACCCGAGGCGGCACCAAAATAGGTTCGGCCAGATCCAAACGCTTTATGGAAGCATCCTACCGACAACAGGCTCAAAAAAACCTTCAAGAAAAAGGGATTGATAAACTGGTCGTACTGGGTGGTGACGGATCGTTTCGCGGGATGGATATCTTTTACAAAGAGCATGGTATCGCCTTTTGCGGAGTTCCTTCAACCATCGACAATGATATTTCAGGAACCCAATACTGTTTGGGTGTTGATACCGCTTTAAATAACATCAAAACAGCCATTGACTCGGTTCGTGATACCGCGTCATCTTTTAAACGGGCTTTTGTCATTGAGACCATGGGCAGAGATTGCGGCTATTTGGCACTGATTTCAGCTCTGACTTCAGGGGCAGAACTGTGCCTGATACCCGAAGTTGATTATGACCTTTCCCTCTTTCAAAAGAAATTTCAAAAACAGATTGAAAACGGACGCCAATATTTCATCACTATTGTCTCTGAAGGGATCAAACAAAACGCCCAAGAGATCGCCGAGTGGTTTGAAAAAGAGCTTAATATGGAAGCCCGTGTAACCATACTTGGGCATATGCAACGTGGAGGAAACCCATCAATTTACGATCGTCTTATGGCCTACAAATTTATCACTTATGCTATTGATGGGTTATTGAATGGCATCAATGAAAGTGTTATCTGTTATAACCATGAAAAATTCCAGTATAAAAACATCCATCAGGTCACCTCAACACCCTACAGACTTGATGAAAAACTTATTTCCTTAGCAGATAGCATCATCAGAGCCTAAAATTTAAAATTTTTAGACTAAATATCATAAAAAAACATTATAATGATTAAACACCTCTTAGGGTTAAGGTGATGTAATGACATTATTAAACTTTCGATCATCTATTAAATCTACACTTCTTATGTGGTTTTTACTATTAGGTATTACCCCATTAATCCTCATTACCATCCAAAACTATTTTCAGAACAGCAAAGCCCTGGAAGATCAAGTAAAAAAAGAATTGATCAGCTCTACAGACCTGCATATCGGCTACATCAATGATTGGTTTGAATATCGTTTTATCGATATTGTCAGCTGGTCAGAACAAACAAACAGCCTTAAACTCATGCAAGCCCTTAATCAAGAAAAAAAACGCCTACAAGTAGATGTAGCCTCATTGATTAAATCCTCTGAATATATTAAATTAATTAAAGATTATGAATCAGATTTCACAAAACTCTCCCGCCAATATAACTACATCTACGATATATTTTTTATCGATACAAGTGGTGACCTACTTTATACGGTAGCCAAAGAAGATGATCTGGGAACCAATCTTGTTAATGGCATTTACTCCCAGACAAAATTCGCTCAAACCTTTAGACAAAGTTTAAAAGATGGTCGTCTACACTATTCCGATATGGAGCGTTATGCTCCCTCAGACAATGGCTTGTATGCATTTTTAACTGTACCCATTCGTGACCTAGAAGGTAACACAATAGGTATTTTCGCCATCCAGATCAAGCCCACAAAGATCTTCAATCTTTTTCACAAAGTAACACATGAGAAAAACATTGTACATTACCTTATAGCAGAAGACGGGACATTAAGATCAGCAATCGATAATGAATCGGAAATATTAATCCGTAGGATCAAAACGGATCAAATAAAACTATTTATAGATGAACATCACATTGAAGGTGAAACAAATCATAAGGAAAAGATCATCCATTATCAAGGTCCTAATCAGACAGCCGTATTTGGGATACATGAGCGTATCAATATCTTAGGAGTCAAATATGGGTTGATTAGTGAGATTGAGGAATCACTCATTTCTACTACATCAAAGAAGATCTTTTTTCAAAACTTTGCCATCATGCTTTTAAGTATCATCATGATTATCTATGCAGCTTTACTTGTAGCAAAACGATTTACGGCTCGGATTCAAAATCTGGTAACGGCAACTAATAATATCTTTGCCAAAGACTCTCGAGAAACAGTACCTGTAACTTCAAACGATGAAATAGGTATATTAACCAAGACTTTTAACAGAATGGTCACTAAGCTCTCATTAAACGAAAAAGAGCTTAAACAACACACCAACGATCTTCAAAATGCACTTCATAATCTAAACGAGCAAAAAATGGCTCTAGATGCTCATGCTATCGTCGGTATCACAGATATCGATGGTACCATCACCTATGTGAATGATAAGTTTTGTGAGATCAGTGGTTACAGCAAAGAAGAACTTATTGGTTCAAACCACCGAATTGTAAACTCCGGACATCATAAAACATCATTTTGGAAAAAAATGTATGAAACTGTAACTCAAGGTAGAGCCTGGCATGCGGAAGTTAAAAATCGTGCCAAAGATGGCAAGGAATATTGGGTAGATACAACTATCATTCCTATTTCCAATGAAAAAGGAGAATTACAATCTTTTATCGCAATCCGTACAGATATTACTGAACAAAAAGAGACTCAATACAGCATGCACAAAGCCTTGGCATTAAACAACTCCATATTAGAAACAACTGATAATGGCATCTTAGTGACCAGTGAATACGGAAAGACCATATTAACGAACAAAAGATTCCAAGAACTTTGGAGTATCCCACAATCGCTCATTGATTCCGAAGACGAAAAAGCAATGATTGATTTTGTCTTAAATCAGCTAGAGGACCCCCAAGAGTTTTTAGGCACTGTAGAAAGAATCTATGCCGATATCAGTTTAGAGACCCATGACACGCTACACTTTAAAAATGGGGATATCTTTGAACGTGTCTCTATCCCCATGAAGGTCAAAGGAGAAGTCAAAGGGAGAGTTTGGATTTTTAGGGATATCACAGAACGTGCAAAATTCCAAAAAGAGCTCTTAGAGGCTAAAGACGCTGCTGAAATGGCGGCCTTAGCCAAATCAGAATTTTTAGCTTCAATGAGTCATGAGATCAGAACACCTATGAATGGTGTTTTAGGCATGTTAGGCCTTTTAGAAAACACCAAGCTTACTAAAGATCAAGAAAATCACGTAAGAATTGCTCAATCCTCTGCACAATCACTTCTAAGTCTTATTAATGACATTTTAGATTTTTCCAAAGTAGAAGCTGGAAAATTAGAACTCGCTCCAGTCCAATTCCATCTCCGAAATGAATTAGGGGAGTATTCAGAGACGATTGGTTTTAAAGCTCAAGAAAAAGGGATTGAACTTATATTTGATGTCAAAGACATCAAACACACATTAGTAACAGCAGACCCAGATCGTTTACGACAAATTCTAACCAACCTTATCGGTAATGCTATTAAATTTACAGAGCATGGAGAGATTCTAGTAACAGCATCGTTGACTGCAAAAGACAACAAACATGGAAAACTTTTCATTTCGGTCAAAGACAGTGGTATAGGAATACCAAAAGAAAAACTTGATACTCTCTTTAACTCCTTTACTCAAGTTGATGCTTCAACTACACGAAAATATGGAGGAACAGGACTGGGGCTATCGATCTCAAAACGTCTTGTAGAACTTATGGGTGGCCAGATTAGTGTAAGCAGTACTCTGGGCGAAGGTTCAACTTTCTCCTTTAGTGTAGATGTTGGGCTCTCAAAAGATAATAACCCAATCATGCCACATGTATCTGTATTAAATAAAACGGTCCTTATTGTTGATGACAATGAAGTCAATAGGATGGTTCTTTGCGAACAACTGGACTTTTGGGGTCTAAAGACGTTTAAAGTAAGTAGTGCAAAAGAAGCATTGTCATTGTGTGAAGAGTACTATGACAAATATCAAAAGTGTTTTGATATTGCACTGATCGACATGCAAATGCCTGAGATGGATGGTGCACAATTAGGTACACAACTTCGTTCTATCAAAGAGTATGACAGGATGAAAATAGTCATGATGACATCGTTAGGAAATCGTGGTGATGCACAATTTTTTGCTGATATCGGGTTTGATGCTTTTTTCCCAAAACCAACAACTACAAAAGATCTTTTTGATGCACTCAACGTATTAATCGACGACAATGAGGCTTTAGAATCAGCTAAACCTCTACTGACTAAAGACAACCTTCATGCATTAGAAGAAAAAGATGAAATCCCAAAATGGCCAACACAGACCCGTATCCTTTTAGTTGAAGACAACCTGACTAATCAGCTCGTTGCCAATGGTATACTTCAGACTTTCAACCTATCCGCAGAAGTTGCAAACAATGGTCAAGAAGCTTTAGAACTACTCAATGCCTCGTTGAAAGACAAAAAACCCTTTACTCTTATACTGATGGATTGTCAGATGCCTATACTTGATGGGTGGGAGACAACCAAAGCAATCAGAGATGGAGATGCAGGAGAAATTTATAAAGATATCCCTATAATTGCAATGACCGCTAATGCCATGAAAGGTGATAGAGAGGCTTGTATTGCATCAGGGATGAATGACTATCTAGCCAAACCTATTGTGGGTAACAGTGTTCAATCAATGCTAAAAAAATGGGTAACTGACTAATGGAAGAAATTTTTCAAGACTATTTATCATCAACAGATATAATCAATTTTACCGACCCAAAGGTTGCAAAACTTGCTAAAAGTCTGGCTCACGGCTTAAACAATGATATCGATATCGCAAAAACGTGTTTTTTGTATGTCAGAGATCAGATAGACCACTCCGGTGATATCCAAAGCAAACAACCCACATGTAAAGCAAGCGATGTATTAGAGCATCAAACAGGTTGGTGTTATGCTAAAAGTCATCTTTTAGCCGCACTACTTCGTGCCAACAATATACCTACGGGTTTTTGTTATCAAAGACTTTTTTGTGATGAATATAAAAAGGACAGCTACTGTCTACATGGACTCAATGCGATCTATTTACAAGATCATGGTTGGTATCGTGTAGATGCCAGAGGTAATAAAGAGGGAGTCAATGCTCAATTTGATCCACCCCATGAGATACTTGCCTTTAATCTTTTAGAGGGGGAAGAGGACCTGGATGATATCTATACCCATCCCTTAGATGTTGTTATCTCTTCACTTTCACAAGATTATGATAGGATGATCAATAACTTCCCAGATATCCAATGCTGCTAGAGATACTCTATCAGGATGAATACCTAGTAGCCGTCAATAAGCCTTCAGGACTCTTGGTCCACCGTTCCTGGATCGACAAAGATGAGACGCAGTTTGCACTGCAACTTGTACGTGATCAAATAGGCCAATATGTCTATCCTGTCCATCGTCTGGATAAACCCACTTCAGGTGTACTGCTGTTTGCTTTGGACAAAGAGACAGCCAAACGTCTAAGTGAACAATTTATCAACAACGAGATCCAAAAGAGCTACCTTGCCGTGGTCAGAGGTTATATCGAAAACAAAGGTATTATAGATTATGCTTTAAAAGAGCAGTTTGACAAGATGGACGATAAACGTATCAACAAAGATAAAGAGCCTCAAGAGGCTGTCAC
>JBFHUP010000064.1:0-7969 GCA_041589975.1 Sulfurimonadaceae bacterium
GGTCTCTTTTAAAGAGAAGTCTACACTTTTGTACAATAAAGCTGAACGCGTCATGACCAGCCTTTTTGCCAATCCGGATGCTTTGGGAAATGCTGATTTGTCAAAAGAACTTGTTAATGATATGCTCATTACCATTTTAGATGATAGTTTTACGGTGCAATCGATGATGGCTATTGCGGCACATGATTATTACACGCATACACACTCGATCAATGTGGCGATATATGCCTTAAGCCTTGGACGCTACTTAGGCATGGATAGTCAGGAGTTGGAGGAGCTTGGTGAGTCTGCATTGTTGCATGATCTAGGTAAAAGCCGGGTGTGTACTACGATTATCAATAAGAATGGCAAACTTAATGATACGGAATATGCTGAGATGAAAAATCACCCTATTTGGGGCTATGAGATCGCTTTGAAACTAGGCATTACTAATGTCAAGGTGCTAAGTGGTATCAGGCATCATCATGAAAAGGTGGATGGCACAGGATATCCTGACAGCTTGCCAGATGGGAAAATATCACAGTTTGCACGTATTATTGGGGTTTGTGATGTTTTTGATGCTTTAACTACAAAACGAAGCTATAAAGATCCTATGACAAGCTTGAACGCTTTTAAACTCATTACCAATCAAATGCGGGGTCATCTTGATATGAAGGTTGTAGCGAGTATGGTAAAGATGATGGCAAAAACAGCTTAATCTTCAGCAGGTAAAACAATACGAACACGGGCTCCTTGCTGGATATTGTGGACATTTAAGCTACCATGGTGGTGATCTTCAATGATCTTTTTAGACATATATAATCCCAGCCCCGTACCGTTTTTCTCTTTTTTGGTAGAAAAATAGGGTTCAAACATATGCTCTAAGACATTTTCTGCAATCCCTTTGCCGTTGTCGGATATTTCAACCAGGACATTGTTTTGTTCATCATAGGTATGAATAGTGATAAGTGGTTTATCAATACCCTTTTGTGTAAAGTTTTCTAAGGCATTTTGTACTATATTAATAAGTACTTGCATCAATTCAGATTGATACATAACAATATTTTTCTGACTTTGTCGTATCAGTTCTACCGTAATGTTTTCACTGCTTATAGAAGGGTCCAAAATGGCCAAGGCATTGTCTAGTGGTTTATCGATAGTGCAGGTTGTCGTTTCTGTACTGGGCTTATAGAAGTTTCTAAAATTTGTAATTATCTGTGTTAAGGTTTGTACATAGGTGTCAATACGTTCGATCCTATCATTAATGTACTCTATAAATGCTTCATGGGTCAGTTGATCATTCGGCAGAAGCGTTTTCATTTTCATATTCATGGTTGTCGTACTGATGGCAGAAAGAGGCTGTCTCCACTGATGAGCAATCATACTAATAAGGTCTCCCATTTGTGCCAGTTTGGATTGTTCAATGAGTTGTTGATCCTTCTGTTTAATGGGTGTAATGTCAATGATATAGGCAATGACAGAGATAATTTCTCCCTTATCGTTGCGGGCAATTAAGGTACTGTCATAAACCCATTTATAGCTTTCATCTTGGTGCTTGAGTCTGTAAGGTTCATGCTCGAAATAGTCATCACCCCGTCTGTGTGCTTCATCAATTTCTCTCATGAAACGGTTGAGATCATTGGGATGAATACGTTCTTGGTAGATGATTTCCTGGGATAAAAAAGACTCTTTTGTGTATCCCAAAAGTTTAGAGATACTTTGTGAGACATGTTCGACATTCCAGTGATAGGTATCACTCCATTGGAACAGAACTGAGCTGCCCTTGTCAAACAGTGAGAGCAAACGGCTCTGCTCCTGGGTACGTTTTTTTACCATACGTTCAAGGTTTCGATTACTTTTTAAAAGTTTCTTTTCAAGCTGTTTCTCTTTGGTGATGTTGGTATGGGTACCAATCATGCGTACCGCTTTGCCTTGATAGTAGGTTGTTTGACCTCGATCTAAAACCCAGACCCAAGAACCATTTTTGTGTCGTAATCTATGGGAGTTTTCAAACTTTTCTGTTTCACCGCGAAGACATTTTTGGACATGTTCCATAACGGAGGAAAGGTCTTCAGGATGCACCCGCTCTTCCCAGGTCTCAAAACTGTTATCCAGTTCGTTTTCTCTGTAGCCCAGCATACTTTTCCAGCGGGGAGAGTAGTAGACCTTTCCCGTAGCGATGTCCCAATCCCACAAGCCGTCACTGGTGCCCGAAAAGGCTAATTCCATGCGTTCTTGATAGCGTTGAAGGTCTCTTTTGAGGCGTATCTGCCGCATGAAAAAGATGAAGATCACCATAAGTATCAGGCTAAAAAAGGCTATGATTTTCCAAACGAGTTCGTAATCAATAATAAAGCGGTTCTGCTCTAACATCCATTTGGATTTGATGGTTTGAAGTTCTTTGGGAGGGATGGTTTCAATCAGCTTATTGATAATATTTTTTAAATGAGGGTTGGAATCAAAAATACCAATACTTCCTTTAAGGGTTGTGTTATCTATTTTAGTATTAATTTTAAGCCGTTCAAAACCATAGCCTGAGACTACGTTACCACCTATGATGGATATATCAACATAAGCAAAAGCATTGTTTTCTAGTAACTCTTGGATCGCTTCATCTTTGGTCGGAAGATAATGGACATTCGTAAAGCCCAGTTTTTCTGTCAAGTAGTTTTGGTAGGCTTTAAACGTGACCAGATACTTTTTATCTTTATAAATGTTGATATTTTCTATGAAAGGCTTATCCACAGTGGTAATGAGTACAAAAAATTCATGTAGGAGTGGTTTGGAAAAAATAATATCTGGAAAGGGGGCAAATTTTTCTAAAGAGATGGACTTGATATCGCACCGTTTGTTCAAAGCGTTCTCATAGGTCTGAAGATTGCTTTTAGTAGGTATAACATCAAAAAGGACAGGAAGCTCTTTTTGAAAACGTTCAAAGATGTCACCTGTAAATCCTATATGTTTATGATCAACCAGACCTTCGATAGGATAGATATCAGGAATAACACAGACAGTGATTTTCTTTTTTTCAAGAAGATATTCTCTTTCGGCCAACGTGAGCTCAAAGCTCTTGGCATGAAGCAGGGTTACAATCGAAAACAGTAAAAAAAGATAGAGGTATTTGATGAAAGACATCCCATATTGTACTCTATTTTTAACATAAATAGTTAAAAAAGAGTAAAAGAAATTTTAATGTTCTTGCAGAGCTTTATAAATAGAGAGTGCTTGAATATGCTCTTTGACATCATGGCAACGTATGATAGAGGCACCCCGTTGTGCTGATTCCAGATGAATAGCCAGTGTGGCAGGAAGTCGTTCTTCTACCGGTGTCGGTTTGATGTGGTCAATCATAGATTTACGGCTTGCTCCAACCAGCAAAGGCATGCCTAAGCTTTTAAATTGTCTGAGGTGTTTGATAAGCAGGAGATTGTGTTCTAAAGTTTTGCCAAATCCTATACCGACATCCAAAACGATATCCTTAATCCCGAAAGATTGAGCTTTTTCGATACGTTGTTGAAAAAACTCTGTTAACTCTGTGATGACATTGTCATAAGTGGGATTGTTTTGCATATTTTGTGGGGTACCTTGCATATGCATGATGACAACTTTCGCCTCATGTTTAGCCGCCAGTTCACAAATTCTGTCATCAGAAAGACCGGTGATATCATTAACAATACTAAAGCCATGCGTTAGGGCATAAGAAACAACCAAAGGTTCATAGCTGTCGATGCTGAAATCTGCTTTTTCATAAAGCTTCTTTTCCCAGATCGCATCGATAATCGGCTTGGCACGATCAAGCTCCTTTTGGGCATCAACGATCTCACTTCCCGGTCGGGACGATACGGCTCCGATATCTATGATATCAGCCCCATCTTCGATCATCTCTTTGATCTTCTCTATGGCTTGTGTTGATAAAAAGCGGCTTTGTGAAAAAAAACTGTCATCATTGGCATTAATCACACCCATCACCTTTAGACCATATGCTTGATCTTTGGTAAAAGCTTTAAGCTCTTTGGCGACCTCTTTGAGTCCAAAAGGTTGGGCAAGCTCTTTTTTACTGAGGATCTTAAGGTGCTTGGTCGTACCCATAAGGATCACATCGACATATTTTTCACTGCAGGTGATCACTCCTTTGGGGGTAGCCACTTCCGCACCGATGGAAAGTGCATCTTGCTTAAGGATATTGGCAGCGGCCACATGCAGTTTTTCTATTTTGATCAGATGATAGTGCATTTTGTCATTTAAAATCGTCATGGCTCCACTATCGACATTAAGCTCATTCAGAGCTTTTTGGGTATCGATATCATGGGCTAATGCAAAGAGTTTCACATCATCCCTTGCGGCAAAAAGGTCAAAAGCAGGGCGGTAAAAACGGTTGTGGGTCTCGCGTTAAGTTCCAATAGCGGCAAGGCAGTCTCAAAAGCATGTAGCTGATCATGGTTGAGTTTTGGCAGCTCTTTGGAAGCTTGAATCAGAAGCATCTCGATGATATTTTTTGCTTCACGCTTGGAGATGCGTTCATGCTTTTTGATAAACTCATTCATGGTGACCAGATCAAACTTGAGAAAGGAAAAGGGTATCGTGATATCGGTTACCGCACGATTGGGAACACGTGACAGGGGCAGACGTGAAAGTATGGTCGGCAGCAGGATCGATTTGCTTGGAGCAATCAGGATAAAACGTATATTTTGAGGCGGCTCTTCTAAAAGTTTCAAAAGGGAGTTTTGGACATATTGGTTGAAGCTTTGAGAAGCAATGATAATGTATTTGGTTGTAGCTTCAGCTATATAGGCCTCTTTGACGATCTCTTTGACATGCTCGACTAAAAAGTCCTCTTCATAAAATGCAACCACCCGTTGACCTGAGAGTCGCAGTTTGATCTGACCCGCTTCAATCTCAACACTGTCAGAGATGACAATTTGACTTAAAAGGTTGTTCTCATTGTCAACGTGCATATTAGGCCTTTAGAGTTCGTAGTCCCCGAAAAGAGCACCACTGAGGGTCTTATCGAAGAGTCGATAAAGGTGCAGCAGTTTGAGATCCAAGATCTTATCAAAAGAGTCCAGAAGAAAACTGTTTTGGATCTCTTCATCCATGACCCACAGCATACTGCGGTCATTTCTTTTGGCCAGATCCGCTTTTTTATCCGCACCCTTGCCGATGTACCAAAAAAAGTATTTTTTCCCATAAGAGAGGGAGAGCATATCTTCGATCATCTCTAAGTCTTGCACGCCTGAAACTCGGTCATAGTGCGGGTAGATACTCTCTAAGTGTACGATCGGAAGCATCGGACGGTTTAATGAAGGATCATTAAGCTTTTGCAGGATATAGCGGCCAAACCATTTTTGTTCATGGTCGGTGATGAGGATGATGGTAGAACCTCGCATCATCTGTTCGATAGAGCTTTTTACAGGGGGAACAAAATCAAAACGTCGCTCTTCAAGCCAACCCATAAAAGGGTCGTCTTCACGAATCTGCTCCAGTACCCATTGCTCTACTTCATGTGACATGACGGCTTATTTATCCAACTCGTAAGCTTCATGCAGAGCTTGAACTGCAAGCTCAGAATATTTTTGGGCAATGATCATAGAGACTTTGATCTCTGAAGTTGAGATCATCATGATATTGATGTTTTCGTTTGCCATGGTTTCAAATGCTTTAGAAGCCACACCGGAATGTGATTTCATACCCACACCGACGATAGAGACTTTTGCGATAGAGTCATCTGTCGTGATCTCTGCGATCTCTTCACCGTTGATAAAGGGTTTGAGTGTTTCGTGAGCATCATTAAGCTCATCTTTGGAAACCGTAAAGTCTAGTTCTGTTTTGCCATCATGACCTGTTGTCTGGATAATCATATCCACATTGACATCAGCATTGGCTAAGGCTTTAAAGATATCCGATGCGATACCCGGACGGTCGATGACACCTGATAGTGATAGACGTGCTTGATCTTTGGCTAGTGCGACACCACTAACTAGGGGTTTTTCCATAATATTCTCCTCTTTGGTAATCAATGTACCTTCATTTTCATTAAAACTTGAGCGGCATACAAGATTGACACTCTCTTTTTTAGCCAGTTCCACAGAACGGTTTTGCAGCACTTTTGCACCCAATGATGCGAGTTCCAGCATCTCATCATAAGAGATCTTATCAATCTTTTTAGCCTTGCTCTCAATTCTCGGATCAGTCGTATAGATACCGTCTACATCAGTGTAGATCTCACACAGGTCCGCTTTAAGAGCACCCGCAATCGCTACAGCCGAAAGGTCAGAACCACCGCGACCTAAAGTCGTGACATCACCATGTTCGTTCACACCTTGAAAACCTGCTACGACAACGATATTTCCCTCTTTAAGCTTGGTTTGCATGGCTTGAGGGTCGATGCTTTCGATACGAGCCTTGGTGTGAGCTGATGTTGTCACAATACCTGCTTTTCTACCTGACATAGAGACGGCTTTAAAACCCATCTCATTAAGTGCAATTGAAAGTAGTGCTGATGTCACACGCTCACCTGAACTTAGAAGTGAATCGACATCACTACGATTGGGATTATCACTGAAATGTTTTGCATAATCGATCAATTTATTGGTCTCACCGCTCATGGCCGAAACCACCACAACCACTTGGTGACCCTCTTTAACAGTACGACTTACACGGTCCGCTACGGCTTGTATACGCTCAAGCGTTCCGACACTTGTACCACCAAACTTTTGTACTATCAACATCTTATAAGTACCCTTCTTTTTGAAAATATTTGATTACTTGTTTGTAGATTGGGCGTTTAAAGTGAGAGACCGTTGAAAACAGCGTGTTAAGTCTTTCAAACCTATAACGGCTAAATTCAGGGTGATCTGTATCCAGATTGACCTTGGCATGAGATTTAAGACGTACCAAAAAATAACGCTGGCACTGCCCAATAAAAGGTTTCATCTTCTCTTTAACGCTCTCAGGAAACTCGTAGGTGATCCACTCCGGATACTCTGTAATGATAGAGACATCCTGAGTCCCAATCTCCTCTTCTAACTCTCTAAAAAGTGCCTCTTTAGCTGTCTCACCCTCATCAATACCCCCTTGCGGAAACTGCCATGCTTCGGGAATGTCTGAACGCTCCGCTACAAAGATCTCTGAAGTCTGAGGATACTTCGGTGAGACAATAATAGCAGCAACATTAGGTCTAAATTGATCGTTGGGTGTCACAAGCTTCACTTTTTATGAGATAAAATTTGGATAAGATTCTATCTAAAATCGTATTAAATCCATATTATGCGAGATGATTTGTAAGATTTTGAAGGAGAAAAAGTGTTACTTTATTTGCATATACCTTTTTGTGATAGCAAGTGCTCTTATTGTGCTTTTAACTCCTATACCCATCTTCATAATCTTAGATCTGATTATATGCAAGCTATCTGTAAGCAGCTTGAGCATGATCTTACACGTTTTAAGATCGAAAAAAATGCCATAAGAACCTTTTTTATCGGGGGTGGGACACCTTCGACCGTTGATCCGGAACTTTATAAACCTTTTTTTGAGATACTGAATCCCTTTTTACAAAAAGATGCAGAGATCACTACAGAAGCCAATCCCAATTCAGCCACGAAAGCATGGTTGGCCGGGATGCAACAATTAGGCATTAATCGCATCAGTTTTGGGACTCAAACTTTTGATGAAGAAAAACTCAAATTTCTCAATCGTGCTCACAGTGGTAGTGATACAAAAAGAGCAGTAAACGATGCTTTTGATCTCGGGATTAAAAACCTCTCCATTGATCTTATTTATGGCACCAGTATGGACACTAAAAAGCTTTTAAAAAATGACCTCAAGCAGGCTTTTAGTCTGCCAATCAATCATATCTCAGCCTATGCGTTGACCATAGAAGAGGGCACTAAGTTTTTTGAGACTCCTGAAGTGGCTAAGGAAGTCTTAGAAGATACGCAGTGGTTTTTAGATGCCATCGATGAGGCGGGATTTGACCAGTATGAGATTTCTA
>JBFHUP010000065.1:0-7954 GCA_041589975.1 Sulfurimonadaceae bacterium
AATAAAAATATTCGATTGCATCACCATAATCCAAGAAACAATAACTCTGATCTTTCGGCGTTGCGTTAATCGTTAGTGTCCCTTTGTCAAAACCCAATGCTTCTAATTGTGTTTGCAACTGCTTTGCAGCTTTTTGGCGAACTTCAGGTATCTTGTCGGCATCCCATTCATAACGAAATCCGCAACGCGATATAAATCCGCCAATCGTGTTTAAAATAGCCTCATCGGCATACGCATTATCCCGCTCTTTTTGCGTTGGTGCTTCATGATAGTCATAGGCCGCTTCATCCACCATATCCCAAAAAAAGCGTTTGATGTGGCGAGCTGTTTGGGCATCTTTTATCTCCAGCTCTTTACTAAATATCTCATAGGCGAGTTCATCTTCAAGTTTTTTGGCGTATCGAAGGACAAAAGCTTTTTCATCGGCATCCGTATAGTGTATACGGGTGATAAAATACTCTTTTTTACGACAAAGCAGCTTCTCATAATAATCATAAGCTTCTTGTAGCCCCCTAAAGCTTTTGAAATCCTTTTTCATGCCCTCATCAAAAAAAAACACCTCAATATGTGTACCATAATCTAAAAAAGCTTCAAACCCTTCTATAGGTGTCTTATTCATAACAATATTGCCAAAATCAATGCCCATATTGGTAAGTTTTCTGAAAAAGGCTTGATGAGACTCTTTACGTGTTTCACTAAACTCCTGCTTATGCCACTGATACTCAAAACCCTTACTGTAAACCAATGCTTTTGCTTTGAGCATGATACTCTCTTTAAGCTCATTTGATTCAAGGCTGTGCACAAACTGGGAAAGAGCCCAGGCACAATATTCTGATATATCGTCGCTCCACCCCAACATATCCTTATAAAAAAGATCTCCGCTTAGATGAGCCTGACTTAACAAATAAAGCTGCTCATCTTCATTAAAAAGATCTATGATACGACTCATGTAGAAACGTCCCGAGCAAAAGTAGCCAAAAAAAGTATCTGAAAAAGCACGATACCGCCTATATAACGATAATAAATTTCAGACAATGCCATAAAATCACTCCACAGATAATAGATAGCTACAAAATGGGCGAATAACAGTAGCATCCAAACAGCATGAGCCAGCCAACGCCAAACCTGAGTCTGTTTTTCTGAAAAATTTTTAACCCCAAACCCTGCAGGCAGTAGGGCCCAAGCAAGGCTCATCAATAAAAAAATCGTTAAAAATATCATGATTATGTAAGACACTTGACTCCTTTTGTGCAGATCATACCACAGAGTAGATCATCAAACCTTTAAACACCATAAATTAAAAATTATTATTTTTTAATCTTTATATAATAAAAAGTAGCGTAGAATTTTCGAAACTCAAAGGAGCAAGAATGAAAAAAGTTATATTTTGGGCGGTTATGTTCTCATTAGCAACCTCATTACAAGCAGGTTTAATGGATAAAATCAAGATTAAAAAAGCCATTGCGGCAGCTAAAGCGAAAGTGGAACCGGAACTTGCAAAAGTAAAAAGTGCTTGCGGTAACAAAAAACTGGATTTAAGCGTTGACTGGGACAAATGGGGCAGTTATGGTCTAGATGCGTCAAAACAAGAACAAACATTAGGTTATGTTGCTACACTCATTGTTAATGAAGTATTTAACACGATGATTAATGCCTGTAAAGATGCTGATTATAAGGCAGCTATCGGTGAAACAACAAAAATCGCCATTTCAGGAAAAGATAAATTCTCAGATATGTATATCGCCTTTAAGTATAAAAAAGGTACATTAGATGTCAAACTAAATGGTGACGGCTACGGTAGCTGGAAAAACAAAGAACTTTTTATGAACGCGTGGTAATAAAATGCAGCTAAATTTTTAGCTGCATTTCATACCCTTTCCACCTCTCCTTCACCTTTTACTATCATATCTTACTTAACATAGGAACCTTATGCGACTTCTTGTAACTCTTTTACTTTTGGGAACCCTACTTTTAGAGGCTAAAAGCTACATCCGTGACTATACCTACAATGCGAGTGAAAATGACTCCAAGGTAAGTGCCAGAAAAGCTGCATTACGGCAGATACAGCGTTTGCTCATTGAAGAAGTCGGTATCTCTGTACGCTCTGATTTTGTCAAAAATGAACAACTTAAAGATGGGGCCTTTAGCAAAACCATCCAATCACGCTATAAAAGTTTTGCCCAAGCCATAACCAAAACAAAAATCTTAGAGCAGAAATGGAACGGTGAAACTTTCTACCTCAAAGTGGCAATTGATATTAACCCGGATGATGTAGCCAAAACGATAGATGCCATACAAAATCCTGCAGCACAACCCTTAAGTTATAAAGAGCAGTGTCGCAATCGCTCTGCCGCTATGAAAAAGATGCTCAATGACCTCTCTACGCAAAAAAACAGAGAGGCTATCATTACAGAAGCGATCAAACACCCTTTTGATACCCAGTGTAATGATTGGCACTACGGTATCATTCAAAAGTTTTTACGTTATGAGATCTTTAGTGCTGCCTATAAAGAGTTTTTACTCAAAACGCTGCAAAAGATAGATTACCCTGCATCAGACAATCGTGCTTTAAGTATCTTGGCCTATCTGAGATTTGATGATGGCATTACGCAGCAAGAGTGGCCTGTTGTTTTTGCGGCACTCAAAAAGACAACCCAATATAAACTCTACCGCATGATGAACGTCACTTTTTCACGCCAAAACAGTGATACCCATGCATTTTTAGATGACTTTATAGAGGAGGCGATCAACGGCAAAGTCGGCTTGCCAAAACCGCTTCATCCATCTTATATCATCTATAATGCTTTAAATATCATACAAGAGCAAGATGAAAAACTTTTTTACAGCTACTATGAAAAGCACCAAAAACATCTTTTACCTAAACATGCTAAAGAGATCTATGAAAAAAGCTTTTCAAGCTACTTAAAAACACCGACACAAGCGAAGCGTCAACTGATGGCAGCATATCTTAACAAACAGCAAGCAAGCAGTGCCTTAGCTGATGACCTGCTCTATTTAGTTGAACGCATTGAGCGGGAGTTTGATACCCGAAAAGTGTTCAAAAAAGATCTCCCTTATCTGCTGAAAGAGATCACCCCTATCATACAAAAAAGTTTTGCTTCCAAGGCATCTGAACATGAAAAAGAGCGACGTATTCTTTTTTTACTCAAGCACCATATCCCATCAAATATGATTCCAACCCCACAATTGGCTGCCAAGATGCTTTTTGATACCGACTATGAGACACAAGTCCGTCATGCTCACTATCTTGCTTTAATGGGTAAAAGTTCACAGGCTGCAGAAAAATCTATCCTGAAGCGACTTAAGCGACTGCCTCGAGACACTTTTAGAGCAGCAACACAAATGGAACATCATCTTATCGATACCCTTGGAAATATACAAAGCAATAATCCTAAAGCCATCCAACTACTGATCCAAGCTCTTGCTTCTAAGCGTTATGACACCCCAAAGCATGCCCAAGAAGCTTTAATCAAGTTGGGTTCACACACCTCAAAAGCTTTAATAGCTGCTTATGCAAAGCAAGAAGATTATGTCAAAATCAAGATCATTAATATACTGGGGCACGCTATTGGATCTGACAGCACTATCCAACCTTTTCTCAAAAGTATCAAAACCACTAACAGCTGGATCAATGATGCGATCGAAGATGCTTTGCAGGATTCTTAAGACATGAGTTCACTTTTTTTATATCTATCGGCCTTTGCCAGCACCATTATGACGTTGGGGTTTTTATTGATGATCTTTTTTTTATACAAGTTTAGAGCACCCGAAAACCGTCAGCTCTTTTACTATGCTCTTTTTGGAAGTAGTGCTTCTGCTATGTTTTTACCACTCTTTTATGGCAGTGTCGGCACGCTTTTAAAGTGGCCGCAAGCAGCACTGGTTTATAGCAATAGCTGGATGGGATTTGTAGGCGGTATAGGATTATACTTTCTTGTTATCGCCTATATTAACTTGACACAACGTTTTGGACAATAATTAAAATTCTTGTAATAGAGTGCTAATCTTCTGCTCAATATATGCATCCTTACTCTTAAGGGCTTGTAAAAAGCTCTGTTTTGACTCGCTGCATCCATCACTCATTTCTACGGCTTCAAGCAGTGCCATGCGACCAAAATCTTCTTGAAGGCAATCAAACAGATCCGCCATTAAGGAAAAAGCCTGACAACACACCTTAGATAAGGCAAATTTAGCACTATCCTTTGGTAAACTCTCATAAGAGCTAAGCGTGTACATCAGTATCTGCCAAGCTTCTTCGTTTTCTGTTTTGACACTACCCAAAACCTCCAAAAGATCACTTACTAGGTACTTACTCGCATCCAAAGGCTTTAAAGTCTCTACAGCGACACTGTGATTGCATCGCTGCACCCACTCTTGATACTCTGTACCAAAAGCTTGGATTAGACGCTTTATAATAAGCTTTTCGACTGTATCATTCTTTTTATGATCGTTTTCATAAAAGAGATCAAATGCAGCACCCTCTCCCATCCATTTCAAATATCGTGCATGCAACTCTCCAATAGACTCATCTTCATCAAAAAGTTTTTTAGCACAATCCAAAGGTTGGGGCATAAAGGAAGCGGGGAGATGATTTTGATATAAGATCATTGCCATCTCATCTTGATCTCCATGCTCCCAATCTAACTCAAAAGATTTCACTGCCATCTCATTAATAGTGTGTAAAAATTTAGTGACCATCTCTGTATCTTCTAACCGAATTTTTATAAACCTTAGAAGAGAAATGATCTCAAAAGCATAATCTGCATCAGCTTCTAGATGATTAAAGCTGATCGCAATAGCTTCTAAGGCCTCTTTACTCATAGTATCTTCAAAGAGATTTCGTGACCTTTGTAAGAGATCTTTGATTTGATCATCTTCTAACTTGGAAACAAGTTCCCTGTATTGAGCTATAAACGCCTCATCAATCTCTGATTCAAGAAGTTGTTGATGGTCAACAAATACTTGAGCTTCCGGCTTGTTTTCAACACCTTGCTTCTCATATAAATAGTCAGCCACTTCTTTTGCATTGTTTTGCAAAGCGACATCCCTGACAGATAAGCCATCTTTATTTTTTAAAGAGCTGTCACAACCACACTCTTGGATCAAAAAGGTGATCGCTTCGACACTGTTACTGCGAGCCAGATCAAACAAAGCGTTCTGCTTTGTCTGATGATGCTGATAATTAACATTGGCACCAAGCTGTTTTAAATATAACAGTTGGGGAGCTCTTTGCATGGAATCCTTCAAAGTCGCCGCATAGAGATTAAAAAGTGTTTCATGATAGTTTGCTTCTACATAATCTAAATCATCTTTGCAGGCATCTGCAAGTGTACGAAAATCTTCATCATAATGATCCTCCGATAAATTTTGCAAGATCTTAAGCAAATAGCTCTCCCCCATGGTCGTAATGGCACCGGATATCTTAGCCCCACATCGTACTAAAGGCATCAATGCATTACGGTACTCTTTAATGCGTTTATCATTACCCGCAATCATGATATCCACCATTGCACCTGTAGCATCACCATGTCGACACACCCACTGGGCATACTCATAGGCCCAATAATCCTTAAGGGATTGAGCCCCTTTAGAGATTGCCTGTTTATAGACAGCAGCTACTTTGTTAATATCCTTGTGCTTGGTTTCAAGTTCGATCCAATCATGCCAAATCTGTTTTTTTCCAAAACCCTCTTCAAGAATATAGTGGTAAAACCAAACCGCATTATCATAATCATCGAGTTTTTTATACAGATCAGCCAAAGTATCAAACCGATCCTCCATGGGTACGGGACAGACAGGATAGGTCTCTACGGTTGAGACCATAACATGTCTTTTTTCAAACTCTTTTTGTAACATTTTGGCCGCATCTAAGGTCATAGGGTCTTTAGCATTGGCCTTAAGCATCGCAATCAAAGCTTCAAAATGATCATCCATCCAGCGTTTTTTTATTTTAAGTAAAAAAGTGATCTTCGCATAAAGATACTTCACTGCATCAAACTTCGCCAAAGCATCATAAAGCTCTAAGGCAAGCTTATTGGCTTTTTGGTTTTCCGCACTGCCTTGAACTTCACTTTGCAATGCGTCTAACGGTATCCATTTTCCGCGTTCTTGACACTCTTGCAACAACTCAAACATAAAGTTTTCTTCTTGATCCTCTAGATCGATATACTTTTCAACCAAATCAAAAAATGCATTATGAATATCTTCTACCGGCTCTCGATGTCGACTATCGATAATGGCTTGCAAACTTTTTACTACATCGCTTGCTTGTTGTGCAGGATTGTTGTCCCCATGATATCTGTAAAGTTTAAGCAGCTCTTGTAACTCTTGCTGGGTTCGATCTGTTTTACGCTCCAACAGCATCATCTTAGCACGCTCATACTGGCTTCTTGACAACAAAGAGCTTTCTTTATCCAAAGCCTTTAAAGCTTCATCAACAGGAAGACTTAAAATATGATCTACCTTTTGCTCTAACATCTCTTGTCTGGTCTGGGTAAGCCCATTTTTCTCTAATACTTTTGTAAGCTCTTTTTTTAAAGAATCATCTTCCATGTGTGAGACACTACATACGAGATCCAAAGCCGTTCGCCCCTCTTTATCTACTGCAAAAATATCTGCTCCATACTCAATTAATAACTTAACGCTTTGCAGTGCCCCCTCTGAGACTGCCGTTAATAAAATCGTAAAACCTCTAGTGTCATCTACTTGTTCAAGATCAATTCCTGTATCCAAAATCCGTTTCAAAACTTCACAATTTTCTGTGTCGTTGGTAAAACCTTTACTGAAATCAAACAAAGCCCTGTTGAGAATCTCAACCGCATTCCTATTTAAAGAGTCTAAAAAGCCCTCTTGTTGTTGTGCTGCATCCAACAATCTTTGCAGCAACTCTTCATCAACACTGTTTGAAAGTGCAAATACAATGATATGTTTATCACCCACTGAGAGGTTTAATTCAATACCTGCATTAATAAGTTTATCCACTGCCCACAGACTGTGTGCCCAAACAGCATGGTGCAGTGCATTTTGACCATCATCATCTACAGCATTAAGCTCAATGCCTTGCTCCAGTAAATAACTAATCAGTTCTTTGCTTACGATATGACAGGCATCCATTAAAAGTGTTGTACCATCAATATCTCTTTGGTTGATATCTTCATGCTCCAAGTTGGCTTGAAGCATCTCTATATCGCCCATTATCACTGCTTCAAAACTGTCTTCAGCTTTCGGAAGTTCTAAAGTAAGATCACTCTTTTGCATCACGGCTTGCATCGATACACCACCCCCAAATTCAGTGAAGAGTTCTCCATCAATAAGGAGATCCTGACCTTGAGGTATCACCTTTAAAACACCACGTGCCGTATCATTGGTCAAAGTGATGGTACTTTGTGCATCATCGTAGATAATACTTCCGCCATCAAAGAGGTTGTCATCCTCATCAAAGACAAAATAGCGTTCTTCTAAAAAGAGCATCTTTTTACCATCTTTAACTTCCCAGCTGTGTTTGGTTAAACGATCGAGCAGATCCATAAAAAACCTTCATAGTAGAGTTCAGGTATAATAACATATAAAAATAATATTCAATTGAATAGTACGCAGGATTATATATGAGACTTGTGGGCCTACTGCTTATTTTAAACACTTTTACGCTCTCTTATGCCAATGTAGCATCCAAGATTTTTATAGGAGAGGCGTTTAGTTCACGTAATGGCTACCTAATTGGGTTTCACACATCCGTAAGGTGGCCTGAAAAGCTTAGGTTCTACGCGATTAATGAGTCACAACCACTCTCTACTGCTATGTTTCTTAAAAATATTCCCGCTTGCTCCAACAAAAGCAACTTTTTAGTGAAAGAAAAAAAGCTTTTAGGTGTAGATTATATTATAGATGCTTTTTTTAATACGGTTTTAGATGAGTGCGTCGATGAAGAAGTTGG
>JBFHUP010000066.1:0-7954 GCA_041589975.1 Sulfurimonadaceae bacterium
CTTTCACTCTTTTACAGCGTCATTCTTTCAGTCACCATGCTCTATCTATTAAGTATGACCAATTATTCCGTACTCATTTTTGGATGTGCTCCTTCATTTGGAACGACCATGTACCTGCAGCTTGTTATGATGATTTTTCTGATTTATTTCCAAAGACATGTGCTTAATACCCGAAAGTATCTGCCCTCATTAGATCTCCAACTGGGCTTTGTTGTTAAGCTTTTATTCCTGCTGTTATTCTATTTCCTCATAGCTGATATCACCAACTATCCAACCTTTACCAATGGTGTGATGATCTATGCCGCCTTGATGCTTTTTTTGGTTTCCTTTTATGCAGTCAAAAAAGATCTTGTCTTAAGTCGGCTCTTTTTAATGGCAACTTTTAGTCACTTTTTAGGGCTTATCTTTGATGCCCTGCTCTCTTTGGAGCTTTTGACCCTTAATAATTTTACGGCCTATATGATCTATGCAGGTATTTTGATTGAAATTGCCCTGTTTGCTTTTTTGCTAGCCTATCGTATCGAAGCGATACAGGATAAAGCCCATTATATTGATCAATTAACCGGCATCGAAAATCTTTTTAAATGTAAAGAGGTGATTGAAGAGTCTGCGGACAACTATCTACTGCTTCTTGATATAGCTGAGTTTAACAATATGAACAAAACTTATGGGAAAGAGAATGCCAATAAAATTCTTCAAGATATTGCGGTTCATCTGCAAAAAAATCTTAATAATGCCATGGGTCTGTATCGGGCGGAATCTGACCGTTTTATTATCTATATCCAAAACACCTCACGTATCAAAGTTGAAGAGTTTTGTCGTACTCTAATATCCTATTTTGAACTCAACAATCTCAACGTGGGCGAAGATGAAATCACGATTGAGTTTAGTGTCGGTATTGCAGCTATTGAAGATATTGATTCTGTATTTATGAACCTAGAATTTGCACTAAGTCATGCAAAAAATGAGGGTCGCAAACAGTTCAGTTTCTTTGAATCCACGGAACGCGATGAAGAGGAAGCCCTGCAATTAGAGCGTATACGCATCACAAAAAAACTGGTCAATGAAAAACTGATCATCCCCTATTTTCAGCCTATCAAAGATCTAAAAAGCGGTGAGATTACCAAATATGAGCTGCTGGCACGGGGGCTGTATGAGGGTGAAATCGTCCCTCCGGCTGTTTTTTTAGGTGCCGCTAAAAGGTTGGGACTGCTTACAACCATCACCACAATTATGATCAAAAAAGGGTTTCCTTATTTTGCAGATAATGATTTTCAATTTTCTATCAACCTTACAGAACAAGACCTTAGAAATGAATCCTTCATAAACTACCTACTCATGCGGCTTAAAACCCATGAGATAGATCCTAAAAGAGTGACATTTGAGATCTTAGAAACAGTAAAATTAGAAAATGAACCGGTTATTGCCGCCACGATCAAAGATCTTAAATCGATGGGATGTAAAATAGCCATTGATGACTTTGGGGTCAAAGAGTCCAACCTTTTACGGCTTTTAGAACTTGATGCTGATCTCTTAAAATTGGATGGACAATTTATCAGAGATATAGAAAAATCCGAAGAGAAAGTTAAAATTGTTAAAGCTATCGTGAGTTTGAGTAAAACCATGGGTATTCAGACGGTTGCAGAGTTTGTTGAGACGAAAGAGAGTCATGATATCTTAGTCGAAGCTGGAGTCGATTTTGCCCAGGGTTATTACATTGCACGGCCAGATTCTGAGCTTTTGATTAATTAACGCATCTGCTCACTACCATTATTAATAGAACTTATAAAGAACCATTAAGGCAAAAAACTTTATGATGTAAACGATAGGAAAACTTGTTTGAAGGGCACACTATGGCGTCACATGATCAACCAACAGAACACAAACTCGTGGAAGAGGATCTGTTTGTATTTGAAAACGAAGGTAATGATGATGATATATCGGAGCTAACAGGTACCTATAACATATTAATCGTTGATGATGAAGAAGCGGTACATACCGTAACCAAAATGGCTCTTAAAGAGTTCAGATTCAACAATCATGATGTCAATTTCATCTCAGCATACAGTGAAAAAGAAGCGAGAGAACTTCTCTCTACCAAAGATGATTTTGCCGTTGCCTTTATTGATGTTGTCATGGAAACCAACAAATCAGGGCTTAACCTGGTAGAGTTTATCAGAGATGAACTTGGTAATAAAAACATTAGAATCATTATCAGAACGGGTCAACCGGGAGAAGCTCCCGAAAAATATGTCATAGACAATTATGACATCAATGATTACAAAGAAAAAACCGAACTCACCTCTGGAAAACTTTACACAACTTTGCGAACTTCCTTAGCTCAATACAGTCAAATCCTTGGAATACTTAATAATAAAAATGAACTTTATAAACAGTTAGTCACGGACAGTTTAACGGGTCTTCCCAATAGAACAATGCTTAATTATGACTTAGATTCCAAGAATCATGCCTCATTAGTGCTTATTAATATTGACAGGTTTTCAGTCATCAATGAAACCTATGGATTTTCCATAGGCAATGAACTTCTTTTACATGTCACTAAACTTTTACAAAAGATCTTACACTCAAAAATGAAGCTCTACCATTTAGAAGCTGATAATTTTGCCATAGCCATTCACGAACAATCCAAAGCATTTATCTGTGATAAGATTGATGAGATCAAAACCCTTATCAAAAATATTCCACTGGAGTTCAATCACATCACCTTGCATATCAGTATTACCATAGGAAGTGTCTATGATGAGATGGACAATATCATCCAGAAAGCCGAAATGGCTTTAAAACAAGCTCGTAGTATCAGCCGTAATCGCGTTGAGTTTTATTCACAAGAGCTAGAAAACGAGAGAAATATTGAGCAGAACAGTCTATGGACCAATCGCATTGCCCATGCTATAGAAAGCGGCAAGATACTAAACTATTATCAGCCAATTATAGAGTGCGAGAGTGGAAAAATCGTAAAATATGAGTCATTAGTCAGGTTGGAACATGAAGGTGAAATCATCTCCCCTTTTTTCTTTCTAAACATTGCTCGGCAAGCAGGATATTTACAGATCATTACACGTATAGTATTTAACAATGCATGTAAAAAATTTCAAGATAATCAGCTTAAATTCTCTATTAATATCACGGATCACGATTTAGCTGACCCTGATTGTGTCGACAATTTCGAAAAAACCCGTAACAAATATCAAATTGACACCTCTCGAATCGTTTTAGAACTCTTGGAAGAGACTAGCCTTTCATCTAATCCTTTGGCCATGGATAACATCAAACGTTTCATTGATTTGGGTTATGGATGCAGTATTGATGACTTTGGAACTGAATGTTCTAACTTCCAACAACTTGATACCCATGTACTTGAATCACTTAAAATAGACGGTAAATTCATCAAGGATATTGACACCAATAAAAAATCAAAAATCATCACTGAAGCCATTATATTTTATACCCAAAAAGTGGGCATAAAAACGGTTGCAGAATTTGTTCACTCTCAAGAGGTATTTGAGATCATAAAAGAGCTGGGTGTCACCTATGCTCAAGGCTACTATTTTGGTGAACCCAAACCGGAGCTAATCAAGGAGTAAACAGTGTTAAAAAAATTTTCCCATCTTTTTTTCGCCAATGACAAGCTCTCATTTTCACTACTTTTTATACTACTTTCCATCTTGATTAGCTTTATGATCACCTATGAAAAAACCAGCAAAATCAATGCTTTCATGGAACAAAAATCGATCCAAAAAATGCAAAACTATCAAGTCTTATATAAAAAATACAAAACGATCGCTACTGTCATCTTTAATACTGAGATTAATACAGCAGCTGTATTACATATTTTGAAAGATGCCAAACATGCCAATAATGCCCAAAAAGCCATTATCAGAAAAAATCTTTATAAGAGATTGGACAATGTGTATAAGATCCTCAAGCAGGTCAACATCAAACAATTACACTTCCATCTGCCCAATAATGACAGCTTTTTAAGATTTCATAAACCTCAAAAATTTGGAGACAACCTCACAGATATACGTGAGACAATCAAGTATGTAAATGAAACACTCAAACCTATCGATGGTTTTGAAGAGGGGCGTATCTATAATGGTTATCGCTTTGTTTTCCCGTTGATCCTCGACAATGATCATCTGGGAAGTGTAGAGGTATCCTTTTCGGGTATTGCTATCAGTTCTGACTTTATGAACAACTACAACCAATTTGCGACCTTGTTAATGTCTAATGAGGTTATAGACAAAAAACTTTTTAGTTACGAAAAAGAGAATTATTCCAACTCCAGTGTCCAGGGTTATAGTTATGAAAAAAAACAGTTAGCTTTTCTGGAGTCACACTCAAATTTCAAACTCCCTAAAAACTTTTCAAAAGCTTTCCAAAAAAGAGTTTTACAAAAAATAGATGAAAACAAGGAGGTCTTTACGCTGTACGATAGTGACCTGCAACAGCTCTTTACTTTTATAAAGCTGCGTAACCCTATCACCGCTAAGCATGTTGCTCTATTTATGATCAAAAGCAGTAGTAAATATATACGTAACAAGACCTATAACTTTTATTTTATACTTCTGATAAGCAACTTGGCTCTTTTTTTTATTGTCTTTTTTTTCTACAAAGAAGTCTCTTTTGGTCGTAAGATGAAAGAAGTTAACAAAGATCTCGAAAAATCTCTTGAAATTATTAAAAAATCACAAGACCAACTCGTAGAGTCTGAAAAAATGGCAGCACTGGGTACTTTGGTCAGTGGTGTGGCCCATGAGGTCAACACACCACTTGGGAACGCTGTCACAATAAGCACCGTTATCGAGCACGAATGCGATAGCTTGCAAGATATCATCAATAGCGGATCACTCAAAAAATCTACACTGCTTTCAAAACTAACAGACATAAGCGAATCATCAAAGCTGCTGCATAACAGTCTGGCTCATGCCTCTAAATTGATTAAAAGCTTTAAACAAGTCTCAGTGGATCAAAGTAGTGAAAACGAAAGGGAGTTTAATGTTGCCGAATATATTGAAGAGATATTTTCAACTTTCAAAAGCTCACTTAAAAAGATCCCTGTACAGACTCAAATCAATTGCGATGAAACCATTATCATCAACTCCTATCCCGGGGTTTTTGCACAGATTTTTAGTAATTTTATTCAAAACTCGATTCTTCATGGATTTGAAAACCACAAGAAAAATGCGAAAATCACTGTAGATATTTCTAAAGACACACAAACGCTTCGTATCGTCTACAAAGATAATGGCTCAGGCGTCAAGGAGTCTATTAAACAAAAAATATTCGATCCCTTTGTAACAACAAAACGCAATTCCGGCGGAACGGGATTGGGTCTCAATATCGTATACAATCTTGTTGCACAAAAACTGATGGGGACATTAAGTATGGATAGCTCCGCAGATACGGGAACAAGCTTTACCATTGTTATACCGCTTAATGATGAAATTTTACACCATTTTGATATCTGAATTCTGATATCAATACAGCTGCGTGGACAAGCAGCTAATAGGTATCAAAGCACGACAACATTTCTGCTACGGTTCTTGGCTTCATAGAGTTTTAAATCAGCATATTTCAACATATCCTCAAAAGAGTCACTGATTTTGTTGGTTATTCCAATAGAAACGGTAATGGATAGGGAAGTTGTTCTCTTATCTTTATCTTCTATAAGAATCTCAAGCTCTTCAATACGTTCTCTAAATCTTTCAAAGAGGCTATGCATCTCCTCTTGCTCAGGACTTGCCAATACGACACAAAACTCATCGCCGCCAATCCTGCCAACAATATCTGAATCCCTAAAAGTGCTGCTTAGTTCTTCTGCAAATCGGGTAATCACACTGTCACCAACATCATGCCCGTAGGTATCATTAATCGTTTTAAAATTATCGATATCAAGCATAGCACAGGCTAAAGAGATATTACCGCGTTTGGCATTATTGAATAATTTTCTTCCTACTTCATAAATATACTTGCGAGAGTAGATATTGGTTAAAAAATCTTTCTCTGATGAGTTTTTAAGTCTTTCTATATAATCAATCATATCGAGCTGGAAAAGCACCATATTGATTAACTCCTCTTTTTCAAAAGGCTTATTGATAAAGGCATTGGCACCGCATTTTAAAAATTCTGCATGCAATTTAGGGTTTCCGTAAGCTGAATTACCAATCACAGCTATCTCTTTGTTGGTGTAACTTTTTCTCAGTTCAGTTGTAAAATCGATACCGCTTTTGCCCTCTTGCATATTATAGTCTGTCATGACAAGTTTGATCTCCGGATGAGATTTGATCTTTTGCAACGCCTCTTCCATACCGTGAGCTTCAAAAATATGTAAATCAAGACTGTTTAACATCAGACTTAACTGCATACATGTCGTTTTAGAGTCATCCACAACCAATACAGCTGATTTTTGACTACGAAGAATGCGACCTATCAGGTGAAACAGAATCGGAAAATTATTCCTGTTGGATTTTAAAAGATAATCAACGATAGGTTTATAAATAATTTCATCAATCAAATCGACGGCAATAGCTGACGCATAAACCACAATGGGAATCTTGTTTTCCAAAAGAAGATCGATAATCTGAGTATTGGCATCATCTGTCAAACAAGGATCAACAATCGCTAAACTGATATTTTCTGCATCTTGCTTTACAATATCCACACTCTTTTCATAAGAGTGAGACAAGATGATATCAATTTCAAATTCATTTTGAAGTTCCAGAAGTAAGGACTCAGATGCACGAACATCTGAATCTATAATTAATATTTTACCCAATGTCCTCCACCCTTTTTCATGTATTTAACTTCTATTACATTGTATTATTATTTTTAATCAAAGTCCAGCTAAAAATAAAATTAAACATGTATCACTTGAAAGTATCAGTATTCAACTTATGGTCACAGTTTGGGAACACAAAATTGCTAATATAATATTCAAAAAAGACTAGACACCCACAATATAGTATCCGAAGGAGCTTTTTACAATGAAAACCGTCTGCTCAATTTTTTGTATATCTGCATTTAGAATAGTTCCAAAAAATAGACGATACCAAATTACAACTTCTCAATTAGCTATATTTTTCAAGCTAAGGTTAGATAAGCATGAGACTTATGCTATGATCGTATCATGGTAAAGGATAATTTATGGATGAGACAAATATCTCTCAAGATTTAATTAATATTCAGGAAAATCGCTCTATCCCATATGATGTGCTTGTTAAGTTTGCCAACACACCGTCTTTATTGAAAGGGTATGTAGAACAATACGGTATAAAGTTTTATCAGCAATGTGTATTCTCTTTAACCCATATGACAATTGCTGAACACTTATCAGAGGTTATGTGGAACGAAATTATTAATCGAAGAATAATATTAAACAGTAAACTTAATAGAGATGTTGGTCTTAAAGTAGCAGCAATAGACTTCTTAGAAAACTTTTCAGACAACTTGTATGATATGACCTCATTTGAAGCCCATAAAGTTAATAATATTGTAGATTCGGCTATTATTGATCCATTAACCTCACTTTATGTTCGGCGTATTTTTGATGTCATTATTGAAAAAGAGTTCCAGCAATTTCTAAGAAACGACCATCCACTTTCATTGATGATGATAGATATCGATGACTTTAAACACTTTAATGATACGTACGGGCATCAAGAAGGGGATGAAGCACTCAGAAAAGCAGGAAGCGTTCTTTTACACTCTATCCGTCAATATGATATAGCATGCCGTTATGGTGGTGAAGAGTTGATAGTTATCATGCCCCAAGCAGATATTATAGCAGCCGCCGAGATAGCAAAACGGGTTTGTCAGAATATTGCCAATACTCATATCAATGGTAAAAATATTACGGTCAGTATTGGTGTCAAAGAAGCTAATAAATCTATTGCTTCTTCAAAAGAGTTTTTAAAGCTCACTGATGATGCTC
>JBFHUP010000067.1:0-7926 GCA_041589975.1 Sulfurimonadaceae bacterium
CCATAAAGTACTTCATTGGTAATCGGATCAATCGCATCTTCAGCTAATACACGGCCATAGATACGATCTGCTAATGGCTCAATAAGCTCATTACCCACAGAGATATCCGTAATCTCAACACCTTCATGCGTACCACAATCCATACTTGAGATCTTAACATTTTGAGCAACATCAATAAGCTTACGTGTTAGGTAACCCGCATTTGCTGTCTTAAGTGCCGTATCCGCTAGACCTTTACGAGCACCGTGCGTTGATGTAAAGTATTCAAGTACGTTGAGACCCTCTTTAAAGTTTGAGGTAATCGGTGTCTCAATAATCGAACCATCCGGTTTTGCCATAAGACCACGCATACCCGCTAACTGACGAATCTGAGCCGCACTACCACGAGCACCTGAGTCAGCCATCATATAAATCGAGTTAAAGCCATCTTTATCTGTCTCTGTCAAGTCCATCATCATTTTTGCAACAGTATTATTTGTATCTGTCCAAACGTCGATAATCTTGTTGTAACGCTCTTGCTCTGTTAAAAGACCCGCATCAAACTGCTTTTGGATCTCTTTAACACGGTTTTTAGAAGCATCGATGAGAGCATATTTCTCATCCGGGATGATAACGTCATCAATAGAGATAGAAACACCCGCTTTAGTTGCTTGAGCAAAACCAAGATCTTTTAGGTTATCAAGGAAGTTAGCTGTAACTTCAATACCACCCTCTTTAAAGACATAGTCAACAACAGCCGCAATATCTTTTTTCTTCATCACTTTATTCCAAAGAGAAGTTGGAACAAAATCCGGAAGGATATTTTTAATTAAAAGACGACCCGCTGTTGTATGAATCATTCTACCACCAACACGAGTACGGATCTTAGCGTGAATATCAAGTGCACCATACTCAAATGCAATCAGAACCTCTTCAACGGATGCAAACAGTTTATTTGAACCGATAACACCATTTTTCTCTAAAGTGATGTAGTACAGACCCAGTACCATATCCTGAGACGGTGTCGCAATCGCTTTACCCGATGCTGGTAAAAGTACGTTCATTGAAGAAAGCATCATAACTTTAGCTTCAGCAATCGCCTCATCTGAAAGTGGTACGTGAACCGCCATCTGGTCACCATCGAAGTCCGCATTAAATGCCGCACAAACCAGCGGGTGCAATTGGATTGCTTTACCCTCGATGATTTTCGGGTGAAATGCCTGAATGGAAAGTTTGTGAAGTGTCGGTGCACGGTTAAGTAGTACCGGGTGAGACTCAACGATCTCCTCTAACGCTTCCCAAACATCATTGGTTTGCTCTTCGATAAGTTTTTTAGCTGCTTTTACAGTAGTCGCTAGACCTTTTTCCTCTAATTTAGAGATTAGGTGCGGTTTGAAAAGCTCAATAGCCATCTTCTTTGGAAGACCACACTGGTCCATTTTTAGGCTTGGACCAACAACGATAACCGAACGTCCAGAGAAGTCAACACGCTTACCAAGAAGGTTTTGACGGAAACGTCCCTGCTTACCTTTGATAACCTCAGAAAGAGATTTAAGCGGACGTTTATTAGCACCTTTTACAGCATTAGCACGACGACCGTTGTCAAATAATGCATCAACTGACTCTTGTAACATACGTTTTTCGTTACGTACGATAATTTCAGGAGCATCAAGTTCGATAAGACGCTTAAGACGTTGGTTACGGTTGATAACACGACGATAAAGATCATTCACATCAGAAACTGCAAATTTACCACCATCCAGTGCCACTAGAGGACGAAGATCTGGTGGAAGTACCGGTAGAGCTGTAAGCATCATCCATGCTGGGTTATTACCTGAATTTAGGAATGACTCGATAACTTTCAGACGTTTTACAAACGTTTTACGTTTTGCTTCAGACCCAGTGTTAGCCATCTCCTCTTTGATACCGTTAAACATCTCAACAAGATCAAGATCATTAAGCATATCACGAACAATCTCACCACCCATGGATGCAGAAAAACCAGTCTCTGCAAAACGTTGGTTGATCTGTTGGTATTGATCTTCATTTAGTACATCATATTTAGCGACAACATTTTTGTTTTCACTGTCATAGTATGCCGCACCCGGATCTTTTACGATATACGCTTCATAATAAAGTACACGCTCAAGATCTTTCATCTTAACACCTAGAAGTGTACCGATACGTGATGGTAATGATGAAACATACCAGATGTGTGCCACAGGTGTTACAAGATCAATATGACCCATACGGTTACGTCGAACACGAGATGTTGTTACTTCAACACCACATTTTTCACAAACCACACCTTTATAACGCATCTTTTTATATTTACCACAAAGACACTCATAATCTCTAACAGGACCAAAGATCTTTGCACAAAACAGACCATCACGCTCTGGTTTAAGTGTACGGTAGTTAATTGTCTCTGGCTTTTTAACTTCACCATAAGACCAAGAGAGAACTTTCTCTGGACTTGCCAATCTAAACTGTAATTTAGAAATATCCGTTGGGCGTTTTTCTTCGCCTAAAGCTGCAGCATTAAGATTCATCAGATTCTCCCTCATTTTCTACGATTTCTACGTCAAGTGCAAGAGCTTGTAGCTCTTTTGTTAATACAAAAAGTGTTTCTGGGATACCAGAGTTTGGAACACTTTCCCCTTTTGATAGTGCTTTATAAGCTCTAACACGACCTTCAACATCATCCGATTTGATTGTTAACATCTCTTTTAGTGTTGCTGCCGCACCATAAGCTTCTAGAGCCCATACTTCCATCTCACCAAATCTTTGACCACCAAATAGGGCTTTACCACCCACTGGTTGTTGTGTTACAAGTGAGTAAGGACCTGTTGAACGAGCGTGAACTTTCTCATCAACTAAGTGGTGTAGTTTAAGGATATACATATATCCAACATTAACACGCTCTTTGATCTGTTCACCTGTACGACCATCATAAAGTACAGTTTTACCATCTTTATCCATGTTGGCGAGTTTAAATAGTTGTTCGAACTCAGCCGCGTTGGTACCTTCAAAAATCGTTGTAGCGAATTTAACACCTTTAGACCAGTCACGTGCGTAACCTAAAAGTGTCTCATCATCTAACTTGTCAATAAAGTTTTTCGCATCCATAAGACGTGCTACATCAGCAATCTCTGCCATTTTAGCACGTAGATTTGTGATGTAATCTTTTTGCTTAGAAGCTAACATCTCTTCGATCTGATAACCCATCTCACGACCGGCCATACCTAAGTGCATCTCTAAGATCTGACCGATATTCATACGACTTGGTACACCTAGAGGATTCAGACAGATATCAACAGGTTGTCCATTTTCACGATATGGCATATCCTCTTCAGGAACGATGATTGATACGATACCTTTATTACCGTGACGACCTGCCATCTTATCACCGACTTTAAGTTTACGTTTTGTTGCCACATAAACTTTAACAACTTTGACTAAACCATTTTGTAAGATGTCATCTTTTTCTAAAATCGCAATTTTTTCATCGTGTTCTTCACGGAAAGCTGCTTTTTGATTTTGGAAATAAGTTTTCAGTGCTTCAAACTCTTTAAATACTTTTTTATCAAAAGATTTTGCAATAGAGTTTAGGGCAAAACGGTTCGCTTGTTCTAAATCAGAAACTGCGATTTTTTGACCCTTTTTGTAATCAACGCCATTTACTGTTACATCAGCAGCAAGTTCATCTTTACTTAACAGTGACGTAATACGCAGCATCTCCTCTTTATCGATCATAAGTAGGCGATCATAGTGCTCACGCTCTAACTTTGCACGTGCCTCTTCTTCAGCTTGAAGTGCACGCTCATCTTTTTCATAACCTTTTTTCGTAAAGATCTTAACATCAATGACTGTTCCTTCTAATGATGGAGAACAGTAAAGTGATTTATTAATAACATGCCCTGCTTTTTCACCAAAGATTGCACGTAACAAACGCTCTTCTGGAGTAGGTTTAACTTCACCTTTTGGACTGACTTTACCAACTAAGATCATTCCCGGCTTGATATAAGTACCAACCTTAACGATACCAGCAGAGTCAAGGTGTGTTAACTCATCCTCACGTACGTTTGGAATATCACGTGTGATCTCTTCGATACCATGTTTAAGTTCACGAGCTTCGCACTCTTTTTCATAAACGTGTACTGAAGTAAATGTATCTTCACGGATAAGACGACGTGAAATAACAATCGCATCCTCATAGTTGTAACCGTTCCATGGCATAAAAGCAACAAGGCCATTTTTACCCAGTGCTAACTCTCCGTGATCCATGTTTGGACCATCAGCAATAATGTCACCTGCTTGAACTGTTTGACCTTTTTTAACCACAGGTTTTTGGCCAAATGTCGTGTTCTGATTGGTTCTAAGGTTCTTTTGAAGTGAATAATAGTCAATAAATGGACCCTCTTCATCTTCACCCATGATATAAACGTGTTCTGCGTCGACTTTCTCAATTACACCGCCACGTTTAGCTTTGATACATGACCATGAGTCACGAGCTACCAGTTTTTCTACACCCGTTCCGACCATTGGAGCTGACGTTTGAAGTAGTGGCACAGCTTGACGCTGCATGTTTGAACCCATAAGTGCACGGTTGGCATCATCATGCTCTAAGAACGGAATAAGTGATGCAGCAACACCAACAACCATGTGTGGGCTTAAATCAACTAAAGTTACCTTGCTTTTATCAACTAAAACGATCTCACCCTCTTGACGCGTTTGAACTAAATCTTCAACAAAAGTATTACCCTCTTGTGCATTTGAAGAAGCAGCGATGATCTCGTTCTCTTCTTGAGTCGCAGTTAGGTAAATTACCTCTTCTTGGATCACACCGTCAACAACACGACGGAACGGTGATTCAATAAATCCATGCTCATTTACTTTGGCATAGGTCGCTAAAGTATTAATAAGACCAATATTTTGACCCTCAGGTGTTTCAATAGGACAGATACGACCATAGTGCGTTGGGTGAACGTCACGAACCTCAAATCCTGCACGCTCTTTGACAAGACCACCCTCACCTAATGCAGATAAACGACGTTTATGAGTTACTTCTGAGAGTGGGTTTGTCTGATCCATAAACTGTGATAGCTGTCCACCAGAGAAGAACTCTAAAATTGTTGATGTGATCATCTTAGAGTTCACAAGGTCATGTGGCATAAGCTCTGCCATTGGACCACTCATCGTAGAAAGCTTATCTTTGATAGCTTTTTGCATCTTGATAAGACCATTATGTAACTCATTGGCTAAAAGCTCACCAATCGCACGGATACGACGATTACCTAAGTGATCTCTATCATCGATATGACCTTGGCCATTTTTTACTTTGATAACATATTTAACAGTGTTAATGATATCTTCATCTGTAAGAACCGTTACATACTCAGGTACTGAAAGACCAAGTTTATGGTTCATTTTCATACGACCAACACGTGTTAAGTCATAACGCTCTGGATCAAAGAAAAGTTGTTTGACAAAGGCTTTTGCCGCTTCTTTAGTTACCGGTTCACCTGGACGCATTACTTTGTAAATACGAATCGCAGATAATTCATTTTCATCATCGATCTCTTCAGTCTGCTTCAGAAGTTTCAGACTGTCTTGATCAGCAATAAATGAGTTAATGATTGCTGAATCCACACCGTCAGCTAAATCATCAGCAATAACGAACTCTGTAATACCAGCTTCTGCAATCTTCGTTAAACGTGTCTCATCAAGTAGTGTCATCGTATCAAATAAAACTTCACCACTCTCTTGATCGATAATTGGTTCCGCTAAGTGACGATCCATTAAAGTCTCTACCGGATACTCCACAATTTTTAGGCCATCTTCTAATAACTTAGCACCTTTTTTCGCAGAAAGACGTTTACCGGAATTGGTAATAACCGTACCTTTCTCATCTTTAAGGTCATACTTAAGACGTCCCACATAGTTTGTTGGGTCAAACGGCATAAGATACTTGCCATCTTTAACCGAAATGCTATGAAGCGGATAGAACATTTTGAGAATATCTTGTTTACTGTATCCTAAAGCTCTAAAGATAATCGTAACCGGTACTTTACGACGCTTATTAATTCTCATATAAAGAATATCTTTAGCATCATACTCAAAGTATAACCATGAACCGCGATCCGGAATAATTTGAGCTGTATAGATCAGTTTATTACCCGCAGTCGTAGACTCTTCTTCTTTAAAAATAACACCAGGAGATCTGTGAAGCTGATTAACAACAACACGCTCAACACCATTGATAATAAATGAAGTTCTGTCTGTCATCAGTGGAATATCACGAACAAAGATACTTTGTTCTTTAATATCTTTAACACCAGTTTTTTCTTTACTGGTCTCATCTCTATCCCAAAGTACTAAACGTACTTTCATTTTTAATGATACAGAGTAGGTTAAACCACGCTCCATACATTCGCGAACTGTATAACGAGGTTTACCAATTTCTGACTCTACATACTCTAAAGTCAATCTGTTTTGTGCATCATGCACTGGGAAAATTGATTTAAAAACTCTTTCTATACCACTTTCAGTACGATCTTCCTTATCAAGCATAAGAAAAGTATCATAAGAATTTTGTTGTAGTTGTAGTAGGTTTGGAACATCAATTTTTTGAGGTGTTTTTGAAAAATCAACACGAAGACGATTACCGGATTTTAAGCTGTTTAACATATGTCTACCTTACGATTTTAGTAGTTGTAAAAGGGATGGTATAAGAAACTAAAGACTGTGCACAATCTTTAGATCACCACGTGGACCCTCTAGTAAAGATATCTAAAATAGCTTTACTAGAGTGTCATCAAATGAGGCCGAAGCCTCAAAAAAGCAGAATTATTTTAATTCTACAGTAGCACCAGCTGCTTCAAGCTCAGCTTTTGCTGCTTCAGCATCTTCTTTTGAGATACCTTCTTTAAGAACTGAAGGAGTACCTTCAACTGCTTCTTTTGCCTCTTTAAGACCAAGACCAGTAAGACCACGTACTACTTTAATTACGTTAATTTTTTTATCACCCGCACCTGTAAGTACAACATCGAACTCATCTTTGTCAGCTGCAGCAGCTTCACCGCCAGCAGCAGCACCACCAGCTACTGCTACTGGTTGAGCAGATACGCCGAATTTTTCTTCGAATTCTTTTACAAGCTCAGAAAGCTCAAGAACAGAAAGACCTGAAATAAACTCTAATACATCTTCTTTAGTTGTTGCCATAATAATATGTCCTTAATTTTTTTACAAAATTAAGGGACCTCTTCATCTATTTCAAACGAAATAGGAACAAAGTCCCTCTTTCTACGCTAGAGCACGAGTCGCTTCAGCAGCGGGCTCATAATGCTAGCATCATATAAGGCTGACGCCTTACACCTTACCCTCTATGAAAAGTAGCGGAGTATTCTCTACGCTTCCTCTTCTTTTTTACGTTTAAGAGCGTCAAGACCAATAGTAAAGTTTCTAACTGGTCCCATCCAAACAGATGCAAGCATACCAAGTAGCTCTTCACGGCCAGGTAAGGCAGCAAATGCAGCTACACGTGCAGCATCTGCAGGTTCGCCGTCAATGAAAGCAGTTTTGATAACCAGCTTTTCATTGTCTTTAGCGTAGTTGCTAGATACTTTTGAAGCACCAACAGGATCATTACCCCAAATGAAAATATTATTTTCTTTGAGTTCTAAACCTTCACAATTTGCATTTTTTAAAGCAATAGCAGCTAATTTATTCTTAACTACTTGTACTTTAACTTCCGCAGCTTTAGCAGCATTTCTTAACGCTTCTAATTCAGAAACAGAGATACCTTTAAAGTCACAGGCAATGATTGCTTGAGCATCATTAAACTCAGTCGTTAGAGTATCAACGATAGCTTGTTTTTCAGTACGTGTCATTTCTTCTCCTTCCAGCGGTAAGATTTCAAGCAGGGAGTGCATTAAGCCCGAGGGC
>JBFHUP010000068.1:0-7808 GCA_041589975.1 Sulfurimonadaceae bacterium
ATCCCTCCAAGATGTCGCGTGAATACAAACTTGACATACATAAGATCCGCAACAATCATCTGATGCATATTTACGGGGGCAAACTGACCACTTTTCACTCCTTGGCTCAAAAAGCCCTGCAAAGGATCAAAGATGTTCAACAAACAACGGATTAAAAACAGCCTCTGGGGTCTGTTTATCGCAGACTCTCTAGCTATGCCCGCTCACTGGTTTTACAAGCTGGAGTATCTCAAAGATACCTTTGGAACGATTACAGGCTATAACGATGCCCCGCATCCCCATCCTGAATCCTTTATGGTGGGTAATGCTTATCATCCGGATGTCCAAAAGGCTCAAAGTCTGGGTCGTCCCTACGATATCACTTTGGAACATTCTCGCTTCTATGACACCTCCTATAACGATTTTAATATCAACATCACCCAAAGGGCAGGGGAGCATGCCAATGCCATGCCGGATCTGGATGAACGCTACCACTACCATCATGGGCTTAAAGCAGGCGATAATACCTTAGGAGCCCATCTGGTACGCGTACTCATGCGAAGCGTCATCCATCAAGGTAGCTATAAGCCTGAGGACTTTTTAGAGGGTTTTATCGATCATATGTGTAGCGGTGCCAACAAAGATCCCTACAGTGAGATCTATATCCGACAGTGGTTTATGAACTACTGTTCGGGACTGCCCGCTGAGCTGTGTGCTCAAAAACAACGCACTGTTTGGTCCATAGGCTCGCATGGCGGCATTATCAGACCTCTGGTAGTATCAATGCTAGGGCAAGATCCTTTTAAAGGTCTGGGGCTTGCTTTAGAGCATCAGCAGCTTACGCACCGATCGGAAAATGTCGCTTCGGCACTCTCTGTCTTGGTTCCTTTGTATCATGAACTGCTTTGCGGTCATGATACCCACGAAAGTATCGCAAGAAATGTAAAAAAAATACGGCTGATAAAGATCACAGGAGAAGAGCTTTCCAAGAGCTATCGAGCCCATAATGGACCAGGCAATATACCCAAAGATGAGATGTGGGACATTCATACCCGATTTAGTAATTCATATTTAAATCTCGATCAACTCTTATCACAACACGCTGATGAAGAGATCATCGGAAAAATCTTTGCGACAGCCTGCTATCCCGAACATGGTCTGCCACTGCTATTGGCACTGTTTCAACGCCACGGTTTTGATTTTAAAGCCTCGGTACTGGCCAATGCCAATGCCGGAGGGGACAATGTACATCGGGGTATGATCTTAGGTCTGCTTGCCGGAGCAGCCTCAACTGAGATACCTGCAGAGCTCAAAGAGGGTTTAGCTGATTATGAAAGCTTAACGCAGGAGATAGAAGCTTTTGTTAAGCTTATAGATATCTAAAAGAGGGTAGAATTTCAAAAAAGTTCAAAGGTAACCATGCTAAGGCTTAAAAAAGATCATCGCTTACTGTTGTCGATTTTTCTTTTGATCGGTATGATTCTGCTTCAGTCTCATACGCATGATGAGACGACGGTAGATCACGAGCAATGTTCTATCTGTATCGTTCAAGAGGTCTTTGATATCTCTGATGCACCATGCCTGGTGTGTACACTGCTCTTTGTACCTTTTATCTATATTGCTTTTGCAACACAAACCCATGTAGTGCCGTTGCGTATTACACGCTCGACACCCTCCCGAGCCCCGCCTTTATTCTCCTAAACAACACTATTTATTAATTAAAAAACTTTACAAAACTAAATAAAAACAATTATGGAGAATACTATTATGTTTAAGAAATTACTATTGACTGCACTTTTTAGTGCAGTAGCGTTAGCGGATGCACCCGTTTTATTACCTAAAAACAAGCGTACTTTTGACCAATCAAAATTTATTCCTGATATGTCATTGATCGTCGATACTGCTTATGTAGACCACTCAGTTAAGGCTTCAGAAATTGGTCATCTTGGTATGCCAGGATTAACTGAAAGCCTTATGGGTAGCCATGCCCATGGTGCAGAAGCAGAGACTCCGTACAATGCCACTCCGGGATTTAACCTTAACTATGCGGAACTCGTGCTTTCAAGCAGTGTTGACCCGTTTTGGACACTTGATGGTGTCTTTCATTTCTCTGAAAGTGGTGTAGAAGTTGAAGAAGCTTATGTTACATCAACGGCACTGCCGATGAATCTACGACTTCGTGTTGGTAAAATGCTTTCCAACTTTGGTCGTATCAATATGCAACACCAACACTACTGGGATTTTGGTGATCTGCCACTTGTTTATGAAACATTTGTCGGTTACCACGGGCTCAATGAAAAAGGTGCTCAGTTACAATACACTACATCTACATCTAAATCAAACTATTTCATGATCGGGGCCGAAGTTCTACAGGGTGAAAACGAGAAGATGTTCGGTAACGAAAAACTTGGTACGGAAGATAATCCTGTTCATGATGGGAAAGAAGCACCGTCACTTTTTATAACTTACCTGAAGGGTTCTGCAGATATTGGTAATACAACAATTTTAGCTGGTGTCTCATATGCTTACGGTTCAACGCGTCAGGATCATAGTGATGATGAAACAGAACCACATTTTGTAGCTGGTAATGCGTCATTGACTGGTGTAGAACTCACAGTGAAACACTTTTTTGACTCTTACAGCTTCTTATCATGGCAAAGTGAATGGCTTTCTAAGTCAATCGATGGTACTGAGTACGCTGTAGTTAGTGATACGAATACTACAGTAACAGGTACACAAACTCTTGCACAAGATCAAAGTGGTTTTTATACACAGCTTGTTTATGCACAAGATCAAAACTGGCGTTATGGTCTAAGATGGGATAATCTGAATCAAAATGATGTGGTTCTTGGTGGCGTTAATCAAAACTTTGTCAGTGATTATAACCGCTACAGTGTCATGGCAGAATACCATGCAAGTGAGTTTAGCCGTATTCGTCTACAATACAACTATATAGATAACCTTTTTAATGATGAAGGGGATCGTGTCGATTTACGTAGCGTAACATTACAATTTAACTTTGCAATCGGTGCACACGCAGCACACGACTTCTAGGATAAGTTATGAAAAAAACCTTTCTGCTGCTACTTTTTCCACTAGTCTTAACGGCTAAAATCAATGTCGCAGTCAGTTACCCCTTTATAGGGGCTATGGTTGAAACAATTGGTAAAGAATATGTTGACGTTACCGTTTTAGCTTCTGGCCAGTGGGATCCACATTTTGTGGTACCCCGTCCTTCACTTATCACTAAGGTTCGTCGTGCAGATGCTCTGATCATCAATGGCGGACAGCTAGAGATCGGGTGGATGCCCCCACTGATACGTCGTGCAAATAATCCTAAAACGCTGCCTACAGCTGATACTTTTTTAAATCTTGGTCACTATATGGATATGATCCAAAAGCCCAAAGATGTTGATAGAAGCCAAGGGGATGTACACCCTGACGGCAATCCTCACTTTCATTTGGATCCCCGCAATATACTTAAAATTGCGTATACGGTAACAGCCTTTCTCAATCTTATTGACGCCAAAAACAAAGAATTTTATACGGCAAACTATGAGGCTTTTATTCCTCAATGGGAAAAACATATGAAACGGTGGTTTCACATAATGAAAGATGCCAAAGGTACTAAAATCATCCAGTTCCATGATAACCTAGCTTACTTTAACCAAGCATTCGGTCTTATAAACATTGGCACTATAGAACCACTACCCGGTATTCCACCCTCATCACAGCATACTCTCAAACTGATCCAAAAAATCAAAAAAGAGAAACCCTATGCTATTTTGCATGATGTCTACCATAGTACAAAAACGGCTAACTACATCGTAAAAAAAACCGGTATTAAACTGATCATTATGCCGCATGATATTGAAGCTTTAGATAGTATACATGATCTCGTAGAGCTATTTGATTATCTGGTAGGGCATTTTCATGATTGATATACTTTTAGTACCCATAGGACTTGTGATGATGCTTGTGGTCATCCATGCTTGGTTTGGTATCGGGATTTTGGACCGCGGTATCATCTTTACAGATCTTGCTATTGCACAGTTTGCAGCACTGGGAAGTGCTATTAGTCTGGGCTACTTTCACGAAGAATATTACTACCTTTGGACCTTTAGTTTTGCCTTTTTAAGTGCCCTGCTTATTGCTTATGCATCACAACGCAGGGTTCACTTAGAAGCTTTTATCGGTCTACTGTATGTTATAGGTGCGAGTGGCATCATGATGGTTCTTGCACACTCGGCTGAAGGGATGGAACACTTTAAATCACTTCTCGCAAGTGATATCCTTTTTACTGATGGGAGTCAACTTCTGCAAGCAGCTCTTATTTATGCACTTATCGGCTTAGTAATCTGGAAGCTCTACCCTAAGGTAACGGGGTTTGTCAAAGAACTTCTATTCTTTTCACTTTTAGCACTGACCGTGACGTCATCGGTCCAACTGGCAGGCGTCTTAGTCGTCTTTTCACTTCTGATTGCTCCGGCACTCATCGCAATGTCACAAAAACGCTTTGCACCTATCCTTGTAGCCACACTGTTTGGGTGGAGTGTTACGACCATAACGATCATCGCGGCCTTTTACATGGATCTACCTACAGGATATTCGATTGTATTTATCTTAGCTTTAGTGACATTGACTCTTTTGCTTATAACGGCACCTAGGAAAGGTGTTTCTTAATGGGGATTATTTAAAAAAGAAGTTTAAACCTCCAGCGAAAAGCTGGAAGCTTTTATTTAACCGTAATGGATTTAACGTTGTGTTTCTCTTCGAGTTTAGGCACAACGACCTCTAAGACACCATCCTCATAGGATGCATCCACCTGTTCGATATCGGCGTCATCCGGAAGATTAAAAGTACGTGAGAATTTCCCGAATCGGGTCTCTACTTTATAATAATCCTCCTCTTTAACCTCATTTTTAAAGTGACGTTCACCAGTGATAAGAAGTTGTCCATCTTTAATATCTACATCGATATCCTCTTTTTTAACACCCGGTAGATCAACATCAACATGATAGGCATACTCGCCCTCTCTAACATTAACTTTTGGCGTATAAGCCGTAATTCCTTTATCCGTATCAAAACTATCAAAGGTTCTTAAAAAACGGTCTTCAAAATTTCTGAACGGATCAAAACGTGTTACTAACATGATGTACTCCTTGCGGGCATCTTTTGGCCCTCTATCATTTTTTTTAATACGCTAAAGGAGCAAAGCTCCTATACCTACGCTAACGCTGAGTTTGCTTACGACTCGGTATTTAGTGCCTCGCATGCACTACGTTTTAACGCTTGTCAGCAGCAGGCTCAGTCGCTAGTCCTTTTCTTCTTGTTACAGAGGTATTATAAGATGAAAAAGTGGATGCTTTCTGCCCCCTAGGTGGCATAAAAAGAGAAATTTTGATTAATTTTTAAATTTATCGCGAAGTTTTTTGAGGCTCTCAATGGAGAGGTGTTTACGGGAGATATTAACGATCCCCTCATCTTTGAGTTTTTGCAGGTTTCGATTGACCACCTTTCTGACGGAACCGGTCATAGAAGCAATCTCCTCATGTGAAAGGTTGTCAATCAGCTTCAACGACGCCTTCTCTTTACTGTTATCCACAAAACGTGTCAACAGGTTAATCAGACGTTGATAAACGTCATAAAGTGAAAGATCAATCGAAAGGTTTTCCATCGAACGCAGCTGGGAGGCCAAATAGGGGAAAAAGAGCTGTTTAAAGGCGGGATCTTTATCCAAAAGGTAGCGTACATTATCCATGGGTACTTCAATAAGATCTGCCGCTTCAAGCACTTCACCCATAAGATCATGATGTTTACCATCGAGTAAGGTTACCACATCAAACATATCACCCCGGGTTAAAAGGTAAAGTGTCTGCTCCTTAGAGGTCTCAAAATTAATCTGGGAGAGTTTAATCTTGCCCTCTACGATAAAATAGAAGTAGTTTTGCGTATCAAGCAGTGCTGAAAGGTTCGCACCGGCTTCCAGATGAAGATGTTTTTGGGCATGTTCGACCGGAAGCGTATTGCTTTTAAGTTCGTTAAGAATAAGATCTTGATTGGTTGCTGTTTCGTTCATAAAAAATATTATAGCGTTTTAGAGTAAACCACTCCAAAGCCTAGATCTTTGGAGTTTAAAAATGTTTGTTCATAAAATCGATTCCCCGTTAAGTGGGTTTAGGGGAATGCAAAGGGAGAATTGGAAAAATGTACTATGTCTTGCTAAAACGTATCACCTCCTTGTTATAAATTCGGAAGTATTATAGATAAGATTGTAAAGGAGTTCTGCCCCTTAGGTGGCATAAGTATTAAAAAGTTAGAAAATGGGGTTCAAGCCCTGTACAAGGCTTGAAAAAAGGTGAAAGTTAACGATTAAGCAAAGTATTCCGCATAATCAGGGTTTTTTTCTTGAAATGCTACGACATAAGAGCACTCAGCTACAGCTTTTTTACCCGCTTTTTTAATCTCTTCTAAGACATCCAAAAGAAGTTCTTTCGCAATACCTCTGCCGCCTAATTCTTTAGGTACAACGGTATGGGTTAAGTGCATATTTCCGTTTTGGTCATCATAGGTGATATAGCATGTAAGACCATCGATGTGATATTCATAATTGTTTGCTGCTTCATTGTGAATCAATTCGTAAGCCATGGTGTTTTCCTTATATTTTTTATAATTGTAACACAGCTAACTAAAGTTTTACCCAACATCGGGGATTGTTTTCAAAGCCCAGCGGTTCATAATAGTCATTAGCTTGTGGAGCCGCTATAAGGATCACTTTGCACGTAGGCTGAAGGCTTTTTTGGGTTTGTTTGATAAGTTCTTTGCCAATGCCCTGCTTTTGATACTTAGCATCAACTGCCAAATCTGAAAGATAACAAGCATAATGAAAGTCCGTCATCGATCTGGCTACACCCACCAGGGTCTCTGCATCCCAGGCGGTAATCAGAAGATTGCTGTTTTCTACCATGCCTTGCATACATAAAGCATTATCAATAGGACGGCGTTCTCCTAAGCTCGAACGTTGTAAAAGATCGATAAAAGCATCTTTATCTAGGGGTTGATTGGTTTGAAAATGAATGGGCATAGGGTACATCCTAACAAAGTGTTAGGATGTATGATACCGTAATTATGGCTGTGGTAGTGGTGTTTTGTTTGTAGATTCTGGTAGTTCTACAACCGGAAGAGCCGGTTTTTGACCTTTAAGTGCTTTAAAAAATGCCATGATATTACTCACATCATCTTTCGTTACTTTTACACCCAGTTGAATGCGTGCCATCTCTCTGATCGCTTCCGGTAGCGTTTTAACCGCACCATTATGAAAATATGGAGCTGTTTGTGTGATGTTTCTAAGTGTCGGTACTTTAACCATACCGTTTTTATCACCTTTAAAATCACCTACATTGGCATACTTATAGGGAGCTACAGCAGCAAATGCTTGCATACCGCCACCTAGAGCATAGCCGTTATGACATGTTACACAACCCTTATCGATGAATGTTTGTAAACCATCTTGAGCTTTTTTGCTCATTGCTGTGCTATCTCCATTTAAAAACTTGTCATAAGGAGCCGGCGTAACAAGCGTACGTTCAAACGCAGCGATCGCATCGGCTGCCGCTTTAAAACTTACTCTTTTAAAGACTTTTGTCATCGCTTTTTTATACTCAGGAATAGAGTTAATCACATCTTCTACATGCTTTTTCGTTGCTGCCATTTCTGGTGGAGCTTGAATCGGACCTTGTGCTTGAGCTTCAAGATCCTTATCACGACCATCCCAGAACTGACTACCTGCAAATACTGCATTATAGACCGTAGGAGAGTTTAAGTGATGC